>JAFOEP010000109.1 GCA_017380115.1 Clostridia bacterium
GTCTTGAAACAGGTTTTTGCCTTGTTGCTGGAGCATTTGTTTTACTGCTTTTATTTGCCGTCTGTTTTGATACAGTACGTTTCTGAGCAGGACTATTCTGTGCTTTTGTTTTATTTTGTGTCTGCGCCTTAGTCTGAGTTTTGTTTTGCGTCTTTTTTGCTGTACTGCCTTTTAAAGCTTCACTTTTTATTGTCTGGTTTTTCAGTTTAGACGTAGCTCTTCTGATGTCGGCAGCATTAAGCTCTTGTGTGTCTTCTATGTTTTTATTCTTTCCCATCAGGAATATGGCTCCCTTCTTATCGTTGCGCCAAGAATTCTGAGATTTTCAACGAAGTTTTCGCATCCTCTGTCAACATGAGTTAAATCTTTCATTACAGTCTTACCTTTTGCACAAAGACCTGCAATAATAAGTGCCGTACCTCCTCTGAGGTCGGTTGACGTCACTGTTGTTCCGGTTAAATTTTTTACGCCTTCTACAATTGATATTTTGCCTTCAACCTTTATATCTGCACCCATACGTATAAGCTCGCATGCGTGTTTGAATCTGCTTTCAAATATATTTTCTATTATTACGCTTGTTCCTTTTGCAACACTTGCCATTGTCATTACAGGTGCCTGAAAATCAGTAGGAAATCCCGGATAAGGCATCGTCCTTATAGTTCCTATTGACTTCAATCTTTCAGGTGCTTCAATCTCAATAGAATTTTTATATTCTCTGATTTTACAACCACTGTGCAAAAAAGCAGATAACGTTGGTGATATATGGTCGTAATTTATATTATTCAATTTTATTTTTCCACCTGTGACAGCGCATGATGCCATATAAGTTGATGTCATAATTCTGTCAGGTATAACGTGATGTTGCGCCGACAAAAGCTTTTCTACTCCGTCAATTGTAATTTTGCCTGTACCTGCGCCATATATTTTAGCACCACATTTGTTCAGAAACAGTGCCAGGTCTTCTATTTCAGGTTCTCTTGCACTGTTTATAATAACTGTTCTGCCTTTTGCCGTGCACGCAGTAAGCATAATGTTTTCCGTTGCACCGACGCTTGGAAACGACAAAACAATTTCACACGCATTCAGTTTGTCTTTTACATCACATTTTACTTTCCCGTATCCCTCGGTTATGTCAACACCAAATTTTTTAATAGATTTTATATGTAAATCAATTGGTCTCAGCCCGATTTCACATCCTCCGGGAGTACTCAGATATGCTTTTCCTGTTCTGCCCAGAAGAGGACCTAAAAAAACAATGGAGGAACGCATTTCGTGCATAAGATTTTCCGGTATATCGTATTTGTCAACATTTGTTGAATCAACTACAACCGTATTGTTCTGTGTTTTGACTTTACATCCGAGATATTTCAGGATTTTAATTGCCGCATTAACATCAGTCAGCTTCGGACAATTATAAATTATGTTTTCACCTTTGCAAAGAACAGTTGCCGCCAATATCGGCAAAGCACTGTTTTTTGAACCTTGCACACAAATTTCACCTTCAAGGCGTTTTTTGCCCTCGATTACTATTTGCTCCATTCAACACACCCTCCTTGAACAAAAATCAGTTCAATCTATACTATGTGTTGAATAATTTTTGGTGAATTTTATTTCAGAATTGATTTTACTGCTTCTATTATTCTGTCAGTAGAATCAAGTATAGCCATTTTTCTTGCGTTGTCACCAATTTCTCTTATTCTGTCAGGATTATCAAGAAGGTTCTTTACAATATTATATAGCTTATCCCCATTTAAATCTTTTTCCTCGATTATTAATGCCGCATCATTTTTCACAAGTGCCATTGCATTATGATATTGATGATTTTCTGCAACATTCGGGGAAGGAATTAAAATTGATGCTTTACCTGTTGCCTGAATTTCACTCAATGAGCTTGCTCCTGAACGACTTATTATCAGGTCGGAAGCACCCATACAAACGTCCATATCGTCAATATATTCGCGAATTTCTATGTCTTCATTGTTTTCATAATTAACGCCGTTTTCTTTTAATTTGTCGCCAAACCAAAGACCGTATTGACCCGTTGCGTGAAGGAAATGACACTTTTTGCTTTCTGCAAATCTTGTTATCAAATCAAGCATTGCATTATTGATTGCATTAGCTCCAAGACTTCCTCCCATAGATAAAACAAGTGGACGATTGTCCAGCTTCATTTCAGCTTTACAAAAAGCTTTGTCAGCTTCAATTATCTCTTTTCTCACCGGCAAGCCCGTAACAACTACAGGGTTTCTGGGGCTCATATTTTTCTCAGCTTCTTCCACCGTAAGCATAACCTTGTCAACAAGTTTTGCAAGTGCTTTGTTTGTCACTCCCGGGTATGCGTTTTGTTCGTGAATTGCTGTCGGTATTCCTTTTTTTGCAGCACATCTGACAACCGGTCCGCTGACATATCCGCCAAAACCTATAACCACATCAGGTTTAAATTCATCAAGAATTTTGTTGACACATGATGTTGATTTCAGAAGTTTAACTACTGTCCCTATATTTGATTTTATATTTTTAACAGACAATTTTCTTTGAAATCCGGTAATTTCAATTGTACGAAGCTCAAAGCCTGCCGCAGGAACAATTTTTGTTTCTATTCTATCGCTTGTTCCGACAAAAAGTATCTGAGCGTCTGGATATTTATCTCTTATAGCACCTGCAACGGCAAGAGCAGGATTGACGTGACCACCCGTTCCACCTGCAGTAATAATAACTTTTTTATTATCAAGCATTTCAATGCCCCCGAAATTAAATTTCTCTTTTTATTCCTCTTGATGCAGACAACACAATTCCCATTTCTATAAGCAACATAGTAAGTGCTGTACCACCATAACTAAAAAACGGTAAACTGATTCCTGTATTTGGAAGCATTCCTGTTACAACACCTATATTTAAAGATGTCTGCAATCCAATGTGGAACATTATTCCCATTACAACGAGAGAACTGAAACGATTTTTTGATCTCATTCCTATAACAAAGCCTCTCCATATAAGCAATGCAAAAAGAATGATAATTCCGACAGTTCTTATATATCCGAGTTCTTCACATACAATAGCAAAAATAAAGTCATTCTGAGGTTCAGGAAGATACAAATGTTTTTGCTTTGAACCACCAAGTCCCGTTCCGAACAGTCCTCCCGAACCGATAGCGTAAAGAGACTGATTTGTCTGCCAACGTGAACCTGACGGATCATATTCTTCATCAAGCCAGCTTTTAAGTCTTTCCTGAATATATCCCGGCAAGTATTCCATATTGCTGATAGCCACTATTGCAACAATAACTATCACAGAAATAAATACAACATACCACCCTTTTTTTACTCCGCCAAGATATGTCATTGCTATGCCGATTCCTGCCAACAATATTGTACCTGAAAGATGGTTTTCCAATATAACAAGAAAACATACTGCACCTATTATTGCAAGAAAAAAAAACATATATTTCCAATCTGTTTCTATTCTTTTTCTGTTGTTGTCAATTATAAACGCCAAAAATATAATTAACCCTATTTTTGCAAAGTCAGATGGCTGAAATGTGATTCCAATAAGCGGAACTCTTATCCATCTTTTGAAGCTTTCATTCGAGCCTTCAACATTAGTATGGTAAAACAAAACAATAATCAACAGTGCAACTGCTACACCCATTATAACCAAAGCATACTTTTTGTAGAAATCCAATTTCACTTTGGAAACCAAGAGCATTAATGCAATACCACCAATTACAAAAATCATCTGTCTTTTCAAAAACCAGAATGAATCGTTTCTGTAATATGACGCATAAACATAACTTGCAGAAAACATCATTATTGTTCCTATTGTCAGAAGCGCCATAACAAGTATCAGAAACCAGCTGTCGAGCGGACCATCTTCCTTAAATCTCATAAGCCCTGTTTTTGTGCTATGTTTAAACAATCTTTTGAACATTTGTCCGCCCTCCTTTTGTCGTCAATTAATTATATTTTGTTGCATGTCATCAGCCAAACGCCGATTGCTCCACCTATTATATTTATTATACTGAAAACTACTACAATTTTATTCTCTTTCCAACCTGACATTTCAAAATGATGATGAATAGGAGCCATTTTGAAAATTCTTTTTCCGTGTGTCAGCTTGAAATATCCAATCTGAATTACATCAGACATTATTTCTATAACATAAATTATTCCTACAGGAATTAATATTAACGGGCAGTCAACAATATACGCAAGTGCAACAACTACTCCGCCCAAAAACATAGAACCTGTATCACCCATAAACACCTTTGCAGGGTTACGGTTCCACATTAAAAATCCTGCACAGCCTCCTAAAAGTGCTGATGCAAGAAGTCCTGCTCCAAAAAATCTGCCCAGCATAAATGCAATTGCTATGAAAGCTGCTGATGTTGTGAGGGTCACGCTTGAACAAAGTCCGTCGATTCCGTCAGTAAAGTTCACTGCGTTTATGAATGCATACAACACGCAAAATCCTATTATCCAGAATACAACAGGATTTAACGCAACCGTTCCAACAAACGGTATAAACATTTTAGTGCATCCTGCCATATGTAAGCTCAGAAGATATCCTACGCAAATTACTATCTGAGCTATTGATTTCTGGAAAATTGATAAGCCCTCATTCTGCTTTTTTGCAACTTTGATATAATCGTCTACAAATCCTACTATTCCAAATCCTAACGCCATCAGAAGTCCTGCCCAGAATTTTGTTTTGAGCATATTTCCTTCAATCGGGTCGTTTCCTGAAATTATATCTCCTTTGAGAAGTTTATCGGCAATAAACACAACAACAACCGATACGACAGTTGAAATTATAAACATAATTCCGCCCATTGTCGGAGTTCCCTGTTTTTTCTTGTGCCAATTTGGTCCTATATCAAGAATTGTCTGACCGAATTTAAGTTTATGTAACCACGGAATAAAAACATATCCCAACAAATACGTTGCTACAAAACTAATTATTGCACATATTGCCAATGCAAAAATCTCATTCATCTTTTATTCCCATTCCTTTATAAATATTTTTTATAACTTCTTCAAGCTTCATACCTCTGCTTGCTTTAAAAGAAATTGCATCTCCGATTTTAAGCGTTATCAGCAATGTTTCAGAAAGTTCTTCTTTGTCTTTAAAGCTGTATACCTGCTTCATTCCTTTGTCTTTTGCACCTTCTGCAATATATTCAGCTTCTTCACCATAAGTAAAAAGCATATCGACATTCTTTTCGCTTACATATTCTCCTATTGAATAATGTGATTGCTTTGAGATTGTTCCAAGTTCAAGCATATCGCCCAACACAACAATGTGTCTTTGTGCATTTATGTCCATAAGTGCGTTCACTGATGCCTTTTGCGAATCAGGACTTGCATTATAGCAGTCTTCAACAAATATTATGCCTTTTTCTTTTCTTATTTTTTGTCTCATTCCCGAAGGAACATAATTTTTTAACGAATCAGCACACTTATCTTTTTCAATTCCAACATTTATTCCGACAATAAAAGCCGATAATGCGTTATATACATTGTGAATTCCCACTGTTGGAATTTCAACAGGGAATCTTCCTTCTTTGCATACTATTTCAAAAAATGTTTTTTCATCTTTCTGATGGATATTCTCTGCTCTGTATTGTGCCTGTAAATTTTCAACTGCAAATGTTATAACTTTTCTGTCTGAAAGCTCTGCTTTTTGAAGCATATCATTGTCAATATTGATAACAAGAGGTGCATTTTTATCCATTCCGTCAAGAACTTCAAGTTTTGCTTTAAGGATATTTTCTCTTGTTTTGAGGTTTTCGATGTGGGACACACCGACATTACTTATTACTGAAATTGTCGGTTGAATAGCTTTTGACAAAACGGAAATTTCGCCCAAATCACTCATTCCCATTTCAAAAACGGCTGCTTCATAGCTTTCGTCAAGCTGAAACACCATTCTCGGTACACCGATATCATTGTTGAAGTTACCCTCTGTTTTTAACGTTTTAAAGCTTGATGATAAAACAGCATATATCATCTCTTTTGTTGATGTTTTACCAACACTTCCCGTTACTCCGACTGTTGGGATATTATATTTTCTTCTGTAATATCCTGCAAGACGAAGCTGTGCAAGTCTTGTGTTGTCAACTATGACTTTTGATGTGTCACAATCAACGTCCTTTTCAACAAAAACACCGACTGCGCCGTTATTAACAGCAGTTTCACAAAAGTTATGTCCGTCAAAGTTTTCTCCCTTGACTGCGACAAACAAGGAACCTTTTTCAATTTTTCTTGTATCAGTGCTGATTGATGAAATCTCGGCATCAACTCCAACAAGTTTTCCGCCTGTATTTTCAGCTATCTCACTCAATAACATTTTTCTCATATTTTATTCACCGTTTGTTTTTAAGAATTTCGTTGATTATTTCACGTTCGTCATAATGTATTTTTCCACTGCTTAAAATCTGATAGGTTTCGTGTCCCTTTCCCGCAAGAACAACCACGTCACCTGAACGAGCAAGACTTAACGCCTTTTTAATTGCCTCAGTTCTGTCACAAATGGTATATTTTTTTGATTTTACATCAGTCATACCCTCTAAAATATCATTAATTATTTCTTCGGGATTCTCGCTTCTCGGATTGTCTGATGTTACAATTGTTATATCTGAATTATTACCTGCAATTCTACCCATTTCAGGACGCTTTGTCTTATCTCTGTCTCCACCACATCCAAAAACGGTTATAATTCTTCCGTTGTATACTCTTTTTAAAGATGATAAGAGATTTTCAAGGCCGTCCGGTGTGTGTGCATAATCTATTATTACCGTAAAATCTTTATTTATCTCGACCGTTTCCATTCTTCCCTTGACGCCTTTGGTCTGGGACAATGTTCCAGTTATTTTTGTCATATCAATTCCAAGTTCAAGAGCTGTAACGGCAGCTGCCATTGAATTATAAACGGAAAACTTTCCGGGAATATGAAGCTTTACTCTACCGATTACTCCCATTCCTACAAGTTCATATTTAACTGAATCATCATAATACTCAACATTTTTTGCCGTATAATCAGCATGGTCATCCTTGATTGAATATGTTACGGTTTCCAAGTCAATTCCTTCACATATCTTCAATCCGTTTTCATCATCAAGATTTATAATTGCTTTTTTACAGTTGGCAAAAAGTGTTCGTTTTGCCTTGAAATATTCCTCCATCGTTTTATGGTAATCAAGATGGTCAGTTGTAAGATTTGTGAATACTCCTGCTTCAAATTGAATCCCTGACAATCTCTTTTGGTCAAGCGCCTGTGACGAAGTTTCCATGATGCAATATTCGCAACCACACTCAACCATATCTGACAAATATCTGAACAAATCAGCAGAGTCAGGGGTTGTAAGAGTTGAATCAATTTCTTTGCCGTCAATTATATCAACAACTGTTCCAATAAGCCCTGTTTTATATCCTGCCTTTTTAATTAATTCATTGAGCAAAAATGAAGTTGAAGTTTTTCCGTTTGTTCCTGTTATTCCGATTATTTTAATTTTTTCGGCAGGATTACCATAGTATGCAGAGCACAACAAAGCGTATGCTTCTCTTGTGTCTTCAACTATAATTTGTTTGTCTGTATTGACATCTCTTTCAACAACAACTGCTGCTGCACCTCTTTCTATTGCCTTGTCAGCAAAAATATGCGCATCAGTCTTATGCCCGTTGATACAAACGAACAGGC
This sequence comes from Clostridia bacterium, assembly GCA_017380115.1. Lineage (GTDB taxonomy): Bacteria > Bacillota > Clostridia > Oscillospirales > Acutalibacteraceae > SIG575. The sequence continues at coordinate 7,696 of JAFOEP010000109.1, forward strand.
AATTTTCTTCAATCTTTTCAAAATTATCCGTTACAAAAGATATTTCGCAGTCTGCATAGATTGAATTCGTTTTTACTCTTTTCATTAATTGTGATAATTTCATTTCGTGACCAACCTTATAAAGAATTTGCCCATTAGTCTACGGCAGTGAGATTAGATTTGAAATATACCGTAACGGTACTACCGTAAGCTACTTCTGTTCCACTTTCAACACTTTGTTTATATGACACAAACCCTGTCGTATCATACCCATTACCAACAATTTTTACGTTTATTCCGTAATAACTTGCTACACTATATATCTCAGAAACTCCATATCCTATCAAAGATGGTACTATTGTTTTTTCTTTTTCAGCACTTTTTTCTGTGTAAAGAATTACTGTTCCGTTCTTTGATATTGTCTGGTTGGCAGACGGTACTTGTTCGATAACGTTTTCACCGTTGCCTATAACTCTGACATTAAATCCTTCATCTTTAAGCAATGCCTTTGCAGATGAAACTTCTTTTCCTATTACATTCGTTGCATTAACCTCAGTAAATATTTCTTCATCTTCGTTGAATTGAGGTTCAACATTGAGATATGTCATAATTTTCTGCATTACGATTGCTGCAACAGGAGCTGCAACCTGACTTCCGTAATATTGTCCTTCCGGTTCATCTACTGCAATCAATATTGCAACCTGTGGGTCGTCGGCAGGAGCAAAACATACGAACGATGCAACATATTTTCCGTTGTTTGCACCAATTTTTTCAGATGTTCCCGTTTTACCTGCAACTCTGTATCCTGCAACATATCCGTTTGCACCTGTACCTGAGTTTACAACTTCTTCCATCATTTCGATTATTTTATCGCAAGTGCTTTTTGATACAACCTGACGTTTAACAACCGGATTGTTTTGCTTTATCACTTCACCATCCTGATTAAGCATCTTAGACACAATATACGGTTTCATAAGATTTCCACCGTTTGCAATAGCCGAAACAGCCGTTAACATCTGTATGGGTGAAACCTGGAATGTCTGACCAAATGATGATGAAGCAAGGTTTACGACAGACATATTTTCAAGAGAATGGTATGTTACATCTTTTACCGGTGATGCCTCTGCAGGAAGGTCTATTCCTGTGGATTCAGTCAAGCCAAAAGCTTCAAAGTATTTGAAAAACACTTCCTGACCCATATTGAGCCCAATCCTGATAAAAAACGGGTTGCATGAATTTGCAAATGCCTGTTTAAACGTCTGTGCACCATGACCTTCAGTGTGCGAACATCTGATTATTCTGTCTTCAACTTCAATGTGTCCGATACAGTTAAAGGTATCATTTTCAGGCCAAATATTTTCTTCAAGTGCTGCAGCAGCAGTAATAATTTTTGAAACAGAACCGGGTTCATAAGTGTCACTTATAGTCCTGTTTCTCCATTGAGAATACTGTGCTTCAACTTTCTTTTCTATCAATTCTTCCTTGTCAGTAATTTCTTCAGGGACTTCAATTGTTTTAGTGTCTGTTATTCGATATGGATTGTTTGAGTCATAATCAGGCTGACTTGACATTGCCAGAATTGCACCCGTGTTTACATCCATAACGATACCATAAGCACTTTTTGCGCTATGGTCAAGCAACGCCTGTGACAAACTTTCTTCAAGATATCTTTGAATTGTTTCATCAAGCGTTGTGACAAGGCTTATTCCCTGTTGTGCATCATATACAGTTTCAAATTCAACAGGCATCTTGTCGTTATTTGCTCCGCCGTTTACAGCAGTTATAATTCTTCCGTTTGTTCCGGTCAGATCTGAATTGTATCTCAGTTCAAGTCCTGCTCTTCCGACATCTTCCGTGCCTGTGAAGCCTATAACAGTAGAAGCAAACGTTCCATAAGGATAATATCTTTTGACATCACTTTCTACGCCTATATAATTGCTCAATGAAACCATTTCAGATTTTACGCTTATTTTTGTTTCCATAAGCTTTATTATTTCATCACGCAATTCTTTTTCTATTTTGTTTTTTACAACAAGATATCCGTAACTTGTCATACTTGCCTTTTCTCTTACGGATTCTTTTGTGTCTTCAAGGTCTTCTTTCGTGTACTGCCCCTGATCGTCTTTTTCTACAATAACCTTGGAAAGACTGTCAACAATTTGCTCACGCACAGCCTCATCTTTTAATTTGTTAGGGTAGATTACAACCTTCCATGCAGAAGCACTTTTAGCCAATTCTTTCATGTTTCGGTCGTATATCACACCTCTTTCGGCAGATATCTCTGAATCGTAAAGCTGACTTGATTCAGCCTTTGCTCTGTATGTATCTCCCTTTATCAGCTGAACGTATCCCAGATAAATAATACACGACCCAAATCCTAAAATAAGTAGTATCAAAAGTAATGTCATTGCTCTTTTTGTTGACTCTTTTATTGATGATGATGCCATTATTTATCTGCCCCCTTTCAGCACGATAACGAGAGTCAGTAAAATCCACAAACTCTCGTTAATTAATAATTAATATTCATTTTTCTTGCAAATTATAACACTATTATGATAAAGCATAACCAATGTCCTCCGAGGACAAGTCAAAATAATTTATTGTATAACCGTCCCTTTGAATCATTCCTTTGCTCTGAGCAAATTCGGAAATAATTTTTGGTGTTCTGAGTGCTTCTTTTTTCATATTGAGTTTTATATTTTCGCTCTTTGCTTCTTCAAGCTGTTTTTCTATTGTTGAAATGTTTCTTTCTATGTTGTTTATTGTCACTCTCTGATAAACCAATGAACCTATAACAAGTATTGACAATATTGCTACAGCCATAATTTTCATTGTGTTTACAAAGCTTTGCTTTTCTTTATATTCAATTCTTTCTTTTCTTGTTTGAGGAGTATCTTTAAGCACTCGAAGTTTTCTTTCGGGTGCGTTTTTTGTTTCCTTCGCAGGAGACGTATGCTGAACTTTTCTCGGTGATGTTGATGTGTCATAAGAAAAATATGATAATTCTTTTAAAACATTGCTATCAGACATATTTTTGACTCCCTTCATTTTTTTAATCCTGTTTTTATAATTTTTCTATCGCACGGAGCTTTGCACTTCTTGAACGGCTGTTTTTTTCCAGTTCTTCTTTGCTCGGTTCCTTAACCTTAAAGCAAAGCTTTCCTTTCGGAGTTTTTCCGCATACACATACAGGAAATTCCGGCGGACAAGTGCATCCGGTGCAATAAGAATTAAAGCTCTTTTTCACTATCCTGTCTTCAAGAGAATGAAACGTTATAATTGACAATCTGCCTTTTTCGTTCAGGCTATCAAACATTGTGTCAATTGTGTTTTTTAATTTATCAAGCTCTCCGTTGACTTCAATTCTCAACGCCTGAAAAGTCTTTCTTGCAGGATGGCCTGTACTTTTTCTTCTGGCAGATGCGGGATATGATTGTTTGATTATCTCCGCAAGTTCTAATGTTGTTTCAATTTCCTTTTCTTTTCTTTTCTCTACTATATTTCTGGCTATTGCAGATGCAAATTTTTCTTCACCGTATCTATATATAATTTTCTGCAACGATTCTTCGTCGTAACTGTTCACCAAATCTTTTGCGCTCATACCCTCTTTGCTCATTCGCATATCAAGTGGAGCATCTTTATGAAACGAAAAGCCTCTTTCATCCGTGTCAAGCTGATAAGAACTGACGCCCAGGTCAACCAATATTCCGTCAGCTTTTTCTATTGACTGTTCTTTCATTATAGTTGCAAGATTTTCAAAATTGCTTTTTACAACTGTTACATTAGGTCTGTTTGCAAATCTTTCATTCAAAACTTTTATTGCGTCGGGGTCCTGGTCAATGGAAATCAGTCTGCCACTTGTCAACTTGTCGGCTATTGAGGCTGAATGACCTCCTCCACCCGCAGTGCAATCTATATATATTCCGTCACTTTTTACATTAAGAGCATTTACCGCTTCTTCGTAAAAAACAGGAATATGAGAAAAATATATTTTATCCATATTTCATCTCTTTCGTATTCAACAATATGTTTTAAAGAAATATTACCACGGGATTTCGTTCCAATCGAAATCGTCTTCTTTTGCTTCACCGTACATTTTATCCCATTCTGCCGGTGACCACAGTTCAATTCTCTTTCCCGAGCCCAAGACCATTACATCTTTTTCAAGCATTGCATGAGAGCAAAAATCTTCTTTGAGAGGTATTCTGCCCTGCTTGTCAAGAGACTGAACATCTATTCTTGAATATACAAGACGATATTTGTTTCTGCTCTGAGCGCTTGGCTCCATTGCGTCAAGTTTTTCTTCTATTTGTTCCCATTCGTCTTCCGGATAAATAAACAAGCATTTTTCCGGTTCAGGAGATTTCATTATTACAAATTCTGTTCCTTCCCCACCAAGTTTTTTTCTGAATTGAGCAGGGACAAACATTCTTTTTTTGGCATCAAGAGTATGCAGATAGCTTCCTTTGAATCTATCCATTGTTTATCCCTCCTTTAAAAATTATCGTTTTATCTTAAATCGGTGGAAAACTGTGTGGAAAAGTCTAAAAATTCCCCATTTTGATGTTTATTTTTTTGGGTAAGTATGTTATAATGATCGTATAATAACTTGGAAGGAGGCGATAAAATGAGAGACGTTGTAACGTCGGCGGTGCGCCCCCTTCTTTTAGGCTACGGCAAAGTGGCAAGGCGGACGGCGTGGCGCTTTTTTGCCGAATACAGCGTAACGTCCA
>JAFOEP010000110.1 GCA_017380115.1 Clostridia bacterium
AACAACTCTTTTGAGTACACCAACCTGTACTGCAGCAAGACCTACGCCTTGTGTGAAATACATTGTTTCTTTCATATCCTCTATGAGTTGAGCAAGTTTATCGTCAAACACTTCTACTTTTCTGCTTGTCTTTTTCAAAATAGGGTCTCCTATTTTAACGACATTTCTTAATGCCATCTAAATCACCTCTGTGCTATAACAAATTTTCGGGATTTACGTCTGCGTATGCTGAAACATCTGAAAATAATTTATTATTTGAATATTCATTCAGAAGTTCTGAAATCATTTTTCTGAATTCTTTATTGTTTCTGCATTTCAATATCAAACGATATCTGTATTTATTCCCGACTTTGGCAACCTTTAACGGCACAGGTCCCAAAGCAATAATCTTTATTCCATTATATTCATCATCAAGCTTTTTCTTTAACAAAGAAAAGAAAGCATACGATGCAGTTTTCGTTTTAGTTTCTTCATCTCCGACAAAGCCTATCACGCATAAATCACAATAAGGCGGATAAACCATCATCTTACGAATTTTGATTTCATAATCATAAAACGCCCGGTAGTCCTGATTTTCGGAGAAAATTATTGTTTCATTATCGGGTGTATACGTCTGTATGAGCGCCCTGCCTTTTTTATCTCCTCTGCCGCACCGTCCTATGACCTGTGTCAGAAGCGAAAATGTTCTTTCTGTGCTTCTGTAATCGTCGTTATATAACTGCTGGTCAGCCGATATAACACCAACAAGTGTAACATTCTCAAAATCGAGCCCCTTTGCCACCATTTGAGTGCCTATCATTATGTTATATTTATTTTGTTTGAAATCTTCAAATTTATCCTCAAACGCTCTTCTTGTCGATGTTGTGTCAGCATCAATTCTCAGAATTTTTGCATTAGGAATCATTGCCTTTAAATCGGCCTCGATTTTTTGAGTGCCGACTCCTGAATATCTGATATTTTCACTGCCACAGGAAGAACATTTTTCCACCATATGAGAAATATATCCACAATAATGACACATCAACTTATTGCTTACGCTATGATATGTCATGGATATACTGCAATTCGGACAAGTTACCACGTTTGAGCATTTCTTACACACAACAAAAGTATTGTATCCTCTTCTGTTGAGCAATATTATTGACTGTTCATCGTTTTCAATGTTTTTGTTTAATTCTTCAAGCAGTTTTTTGCTCACAAAGCTTTTTTCACCGCCTGAATCTTCTTCATTCAGATTAACGCAAATAACCTCAGGCAACACGGCATTTCCGTATCTTTCTGACAGTTCAAACAGTTTATATTTTCCGTTTTTTGCGTTTGCAAAGCTTTCAATTGAAGGTGTTGCTGACGCCAAAAGAAGAAGCGCACCATTTTTTGCGCATCTGAATTTTGCGACTTCTCTTGCATGATATCTTGGTTTATTTTCTGATTTATATGTATGTTCCTGTTCTTCATCCATTATAATCAAGCCGAGATTTTCAAAAGGTGCAAAAATTGCAGACCTTGTCCCGATGGCAATTACTGCTTCTCCATTTTTGACTCTTTTAAATTCATCAACTCTTTCTCCCATAGAAAGTGCACTATGAAAAACAGCTATCTTTTTGCCGTATCTTTTCTTGAAAATTGATATCGTCTGTGGTGTCAACGATATTTCAGGAACCATTACAATAACAGACTTGTTGTCATTGATAACTTCATCAATAACCTTTAAATAAACCTGTGTTTTTCCGCTTCCCGTCACGCCGAAAAGCAACGCTATATCACCATTTTTTTGCTCAAAATAAAGATTTTTAATGTCTTCAAAAACTTCTTTCTGATGTATAGAAAGCTCAATATCGTCATTTTCAGTTTCTCCGTATTCAACAGGCGTTCTCATAACCGGTCTGTCATATATTTCGCAGACACCTTTGTTTTCCAACGCTTTACATACGGCAGTTGTTATTCCAAGCAACATACAGACTTCTTTGACAGAAGCTGTCATCACTTCACACAACAAATCTACAACTGATTTTTGTTTTTGTGTCAGTTTGTTTGACTCAATAACACTCAGATAATCGTCTCGCAAGCGAATCATTTTTTCACTCGCATCGCCAATATTTCTATGTGCGTCATAATTTCTTTCAAGAAATCCTTTTTTGACCATTTTATCAAGAATATCGCAGTCAGAACTGAAGCCAAGACCTGACAATATTTTATCTCTGCTGACAAAAGCATCAATTTCTTTCAAAAAATTAAAAATTTGTTTTTCTTCATCATTTAAAGAAGTTATGTCGTTTGTTTCTTTATTAACACAATAACAAGGGTTGAGTTTATAATTTATTCCGCACGGCAACATTGCTTTTACGCAATCAAACACTGTACAGAAATATCTTTCACTCATCCATTTTGCCAATTCAAGCATTTCGTCACTTATTAACTTTTCATCATCAATAAGCTCTGATATTTTTTTTATTTTTTTTGCATCAGGTTTTTCCTCTGTCAATCCTACAACAATACCGATTCTTGGTTTGTTTGAATTTCCAAACGGTATCATAACCCTTTGCGAAACGAAAATTCTGTTTTCAAATTCTTCCGGAACAGCATAAGAATATGGCTTGTCTATGCTGTATGTCAGATTTTCAACAGCAATTTCAGCAAACATAACTCTCATACCTTTCCTTAAAATTAATTATAAATCTCTGATTTCTTCAGGTTCAATAATCTCGTATTTGCCTTCCAAAAACTCATCAAGAGCTAATGTTACAGGTTTTTCTACGATAATTTCGTTCTTTTCTTCTGCTTCTTCTGCAATTTTTCTTGCTCTCTTTGCTGTCGCAATCACAAGTGAATAACGACTTGTTTTTCCTTTTAATACTTTGTTTAAATCTGCATTAAGCATTTTCTTCTACCTCGCTTATTTTATTTATAATACGAAACGTTTTTAATCTTTCCGCATTTATTATTGTATTTAAATTGTTTACAGCATCTTCAAGTTGGTCATTTATAACAAGATAATCAAACTTTGTTGCTTGTGTCATTTCATATTCGGCAGTTTTGAGTCTTTTAAGAATATCTTCTTCCGAATCTGAATTTCTGTTTCTCAGCCTTTTTTCAAGCACTTTGAACGATGGTGGGGTTATAAACACGCTGATTGCATCAGGATATATTTTCTTAATGCTTTCTGCCCCGTGAACTTCTATTTTTAATATTACGTTCATCCCCTCGCTCAGCCACTTGTCTATCGGACCTTTTGGTGTGCCGTAATAGTTACCGCTGTATTCAACATATTCAAGAACATCTTCATTTTTTATACACTTTTCAAAATATGTTCTGTCAACAAAAATATAATCTATATTATTTGCTTCATTATCTCTTTTTTCTCTTGTTGTCATTGATACCGAGCGTTTAATCGGTGTTATTCTTGCAAGAGAATCAAGTACTGTGTCTTTGCCGGACCCTGACGGGCCGGATAATATCAAAAGTAATCCCTTATTCAATTTCTTCACCTGCTATTTCTTCATCGTTTATATCATTGAGTCTGTTTGCTACTGTTTCGGATTGAAGATAAGTAAGAATAACGTTATCACTGTCAGTTATAATAACAGCTCTTGTTCTTCTGCCATGAGTTGCATCAATAAGAGTACCTTTTTCTTTACATTCCTGTATCATTCTTTTAATGGGTGCTGATTCAGGACTGACTATTGCAAGCAGGCGGTCAGCATTTACCATATTTCCGAATCCAATATTTATCAACTTCATTCAATCACCTGCTTATTCTATGTTCTGTATTTGCTCACGTATTTTTTCAATTTCGGATTTAATATCCACAACACATTTTGTAATATCAATATCCTGAGCTTTTGAGCCTATTGTGTTTGCTTCTCTGTTCATTTCCTGAACAATGAAATCCATTTTTCTGCCGATTGCCTCTTCGGATTTGAACATATCTCTGAGTTGGTCCATATGACTGCGAAGTCTTACGGTTTCTTCTGCAACTGCTACCTTATCAGCATAGATTGCAGCTTCTGTTAAAATCCTCTGTTCATCAACCTGAACATCCTCAAGAACCTCTTTCATTCTTTCAAGAAGCTTCTGAGTATATTCCTTAACAGTCTGTGGTGAGCGTTTTTCAACCATTTCGACTTTTTCAAATATGTAATCTATTCTTGACAACACGTCTTTTTCAAGTTTTTTGCCCTCTTTCTGACGCATTTCAACAATTGCATCAGCTGCTTTTTGAGCAACTGTTTTTACTGCATTCCATATTTTTTCTTCGTCTTCGTCATTTCTTTCAATTGACAAAACATCATTGAATCTTGCAAGTGATGAAGCGCTGATATCATCATCACAGCCGTATTTTTCATTGATTTCTTTCAATGCGTTGAGATATCCCTGTGCAACGGTATGATTGACATTGATTGAATATTCACTCTTTTCAATCATCTCAATTGTCACAAAACACTCAACCTTACCTCTTGAAAGTTTCTTTTGAAAAAATCCTTTTAATTTTTCTTCCAGAAACAAATACTGTCTTGGTGTTCTTGAATAAAATTCAAAATATCTGTGATTGACGCTTTTGACTTCAATCTGAATATTCATACCGTCAACGATATCCTGGCCTCTTCCGTATCCGGTCATACTTTTAACCATTTTTTACACTCCTAAATTTTAAAATTATAAAGTTCATTATAACAAAATCATACATCAGAGTCAATGTGACTCGTTATGTTTGCATCCTGAGCAAGTCCCTGTCAGAAGTGACGGAATGTCACCCTGATAAGTTGAATTGTCGAGCTTCTCAAATCCCATCAGATTTAAAATATATTCAGCGTTTTCGCATGAACATTGTGCCATATAAACTCCTCTGTTTGCCGCAAAATTCAACGATGCTCTGATGAGTCCTTCGCAAAAATCGGGCTTGTCCTGAGGGTAAACAATTTTGTCAACAATTACATAATTGCCTTTTATTGTGCAACTGCATCCTCCTGACAAAACTTCATCATCATACCCTTCATAAGAAAAGGTCATATTTTTGTCATACTGCTTTTTTACTTCATCATTTTCACAAACAGGTTTAAAAAAATACACTTGTATTACCTCTTATTCATTGATAACCCTGCATTTGAAGCAAGTTTATGAACTTCTTCATCTGAAAGGTCTCTCCATTTTCCTTGTGCCAACATTCCGAGTTTAACTGAACCGATAGCTGTTCTTTTTAATCTTATAACTGTCAGTCCGACCTGTTCGCACATTTTTCTGATTTGTCTGTTTCTTCCTTCGTGGAGAATAATTTCCAACACTGTTCTTGTTTCTTCACGAGTAACAACATGCACTTCTGCCGGCATTGTTTTATACCCGTCAATCACCATTTCCTGCGTTAATTTCGTTATATGGTTTTCATTGACTTTTTCTCTGACAGTAACACGATATGTTTTAGGCACGTGTTTTCTCGGATGAGTCATTGCGTTTGCAAATTCACCGTCATTTGTCATCAACAGCAGCCCCTCAGAGTCTCTGTCAAGTCTGCCGACAGGATAAACTCTGCCGGGAACATCTTTAATAAGCTCAGCAACACATTTTCTGTCCATTTCGTCGTTCATTGTTGTAATGAAGCCACGAGGCTTGTGAAGCATAATGTATGTGAGGTTCTTCTGCTTAACTATTTTCTTGCCGTTAACGGTTACTGTATCC
>JAFOEP010000111.1 GCA_017380115.1 Clostridia bacterium
ACATCTGCCGATCAATTCAACCTTATTTTCTCCCGTTACATACAAAACATCTTCGATGTACTGACGAAGTAGCACTGCATTTTCTAATGGATCAAGACGCCAGTCATAGTGAAAATTGTATCTGTTAATCGGATAAACTCCGTCAACTTTATTTCCATTTAACCTGTCACGGCTCCAGCTCCACTCATTATAGCTTCCGTCTGTTCTGTCACCGTTTTCGTCAAGCGCAATCGTGCTTAATACAGGATATAAAAAATTATATAATTCATCAAAAAATTCGTCAAAATCCTGAGTTAATACTGCGTTTAAATATGTTTCAGCATTATTTTCAGCAAATGCCATCACTTCATCCATTGAAAGATCAATCGGGTAAATAACGTTACCGTCTTTGTCATAAATAGTCTGACCCTGACCACCAACATAAACAGTTGGAATGTCTGTGCCATCAACTTTTGATTGTGCAAAAGCAAATAATGACAAAGAAAATACAGAGGAAACAATCAATGATACGGTTAAAATAACAGATATAATGCGTTTTTTCATTATTTTTCACTCTCTTTCCATTGTTTTATTGTTTCTGAATCAACATTTGAAACATGTGAAAAGAAAAAGTCTTTTCTTTCATCAGTATTTATAACAGTAACGGGTTTAATCTGATTTAATACAACACCCTTGTTTCTTAAATAATCATTATATTTCAAATATGTTTTTGGCTGTAAAATCAATACTTCCGGGTCATTAAGCATTCCCCAACGTCTGTATTTATAATATTTATCATTTACTCCATTTAATTTTTCATCAAGTATCTGAATCATTTTTTGTCTATCTTCTTCAGTAACTTCTTTTTTAGTTTCAACAAGCATGCAATATCTTGGTGGGTTAGTTGAAAAATCTGCGTAAAAGCTATGACCGACAAATTCATTATCAATCTCTTCAGATGTTTGTTTTGCTGCACAGTCAACCATTTGTGTTGTAGTTTTTTCATTTGCAACATTCATACTAAGGTTTCTGCGATACAAAAGCTCAATTCTTGGAGTGTTATTATAAAAACCGGTAACGGTAATAATGTCTTCCATTCTATATCTATAAAGACCAGAAAAATTAGAAATTACAATTTCATATTTTTTGCCTTCTTCCAATTCATCAATTAAAAGAGTTTTAATTTTACCGTCTTCGGTCAATTCATCATCGTCGTCATCAACAGGTATAAATTCAAAAAAAATACATTGTGGAAGCAAAACTCCATCTTCAACATTAAGTTCGGTTGGCATTGCAAAAAATCCTTCAGCTGCAGCATATCCCATATTATGAAGTGCTACATCATCACCAATATATTTTCTGAGTTTGCTGACGTAAACTCTGAGATTTGAACCAATCATACCATATGCCCAGCAAAGTTTAGGCCAGATACGAGGAGCAATCGGTGTATCAAAACCTTTTTCAAATTCTTTACGAAGAAAATCTGCTCTTTCTTTATTGGGCTTGAAAAGTTTAGAATATTCTTTTTCAAGGTCAGGTGTTATCTTTATATCAGGATTAATTATTCCCTTTTCAATATCATCACAAAGCATCTGCCAATTTTCTACAAGATAATCAAACATAGTTGTAAGCAATGTTATTACAATAGAACCAAGATAACTGACGTCACTGTTTTCAAGAGCAAATCTTAATTGAAGATATGATGTATCAAGAAGTTCTTCGTGTTCAGGATAAAGAAGAGATGTTGGAGATGTACAGAAAAACTTTGTAATAGGTTTTAAATATGTGAGCGGAACTTGTCCTGCGCCATTACATTTTTTTCCGTCAGAAAGAGGATGTCCGGACAGAATCAAAACAAGAGGTCCCATTTGACTGGGCATTTTGATTCCTTTTACATCTTTTAAATAATGTGCAGCAGTTGCAACAGAACAGGAAAAGCCGAAACATTGCATATTCCATAAATCTTTAACGCTTTTCGGCAAAATTTTAGGTTTGCCTACGCTTCCTGATGAAGAACAATAACGGATATTTTTTCCGCTATACATTAAATTGTTTTCTTTGTTTTCAATCATTCTGTCCACAAACTCTTCATAGTCAGCGTATGTAGTAAGTGGTAATTTTTCTCTGAAATCATCAATTGATTTTATATTTTTAAAATCATATTTCTTTCCATAATAACTGTTTTTGTTTCTTTTTATAATCTTTGATAAGGTTTTTTCTTGCGCTTTCATTGGAATTTTTGTGTAGTGATTTGCTTCTTTTAAAGAAATATCACCAAGCCAGACACCAAAATCTGAGAAATTCATATTATCAGCTCCAAGTAAATATTAATAATATAATTTTATCATTAAATAACAATTAAGTCAATCTCAAAAATTTTAAGTATACTATAAAAATTCTTTCCTTTTTTTAAGCTAAAAAATTCAAAACGATAAAAAAATATAATTAAAAATATATAATCACAAAAAACTCCTACGGATATGAACAAGTCCGTTAAAAACGGACAATAGAAAAAATAACCCTCCTATGGTAAAATGAATTATTATAGGAGGAATTTTTATGCCCAGAAGTTACAAACCGATACAGCAACACGAGAAAGA
>JAFOEP010000112.1 GCA_017380115.1 Clostridia bacterium
AAAATAATTGCAATACTTGTTTCAATTTCGTGTGTTTTTACTTCTCCATTGCTGGGAATTAACAGCTCACCAATTGAACCGATAGACAGTGAAAATGTAAAAGTTACTTTTGCTACAATGTCAGATATTCATATGACTGACAGTTTTTTCAGACAAGCTATACTTGACATTGCATTATCAGATCTTGAAGATGCAGAATCAAAGCTTGATGCTCTTGTTCTTTGTGGAGATAATACTGATTTCGGACAACTCAATGAATATGAAAGATTGTTAAAATCATTTTCAACTCATGATGTTGCTAAAAACATTATTATGGCAAACGGAAATCATGATACCTGGACTGAAGAAGGTAAATATGAACTTGCAAGAGATTATTTCATTGATTACACAAATAAGATAACAGGTAATAACATTGAAAATGAATATTACACTAAGAAAATAAATGGTTATACATTTATAGTTCTTGGAAGTCAGTTGAGAAGAACAATGGCATATTTTACACAAGAACAGATTGATTGGTTTGCAAACGAAATGGAAATTGCATCAAAAGACGGAAAACCAATTTTTGTAATTTCTCATTGGCCTCTTAATCAGACTCACGGATTAACCGGCTCATTTGAAAACGGTGATAGAGATTCAATGGATTTTGGCATTGGAGAACAAAGTGATTTGATAAATGATATAATGCAGAAATATGATAATGTATTTTTCATCAGCGGTCATCTTCACTATGGCTTTGCAAATGAAAACACTTCAAAACTTTACAAATATCAATCTATTGAAAAAGTAGGAAATATTATAAGTATAAACCTTCCTAGTCTGATGTATTTTACTCTTAATGGTAAAGTTGTAAACGGAACTGGATTTGTTTTTGAAGTTTATGATAATGAAGTTGTAATCAGAGCAAGGAATTATATTACAGGCGTTTGGGACGATAAATATACTCAAACTGTTGAACTTGCATAAACAGGGGGTTAATTAAAGTGTTTGTTACTATTGCTAAATCTATTATTTCAGTTTTTATTTCTTTGTCGTGTGTTTTTGCTACACCACTTAATTTGTGGACCAAAAGCGACTACACACCAAAAGATCCTGAAAATGTAAAACTGACATTTGCTACAATGTCAGATATTCATATGACTGACAGCTCTTTTATCAGATTCTTATTTGAATTAGGACTCAAAGATCTTTCTGATTCAGAATATAAGCTTGATGCTCTTTGCCTTTTGGGAGATAATACAGACAGTGGTTATATTGAACAGTATAAAAATCTTGATAAGGCATTTTCAAAATATGACCCAGCCAAAGAAATTATCATGAATGTTGGAAATCATGATACTTGGACCGAGAACTATGGCGGTGAACTCTATCGAAAACTGTTTATAGAATATTACAATAAAATTTGTAAAAAAGAAATTGACAATTTATATTTTACAAATGAAATAAACGGTTATCATTTTATAAGTATATCAAGTGAAAAGAATCAGACTTATGCTATTATTTCTGATGAACAGATTCAATGGCTCGATGAGCAACTTAAAGAAGCATCAAAAGACGACAAACCAATTTTTGTAATGTCTCATTGGCCAATCAACCAGACTCATGGTCTTCCAGGGACTTTTGAAGAAGGTGCAACTGATCCGTTAGAGGGTGGACTCGGTGAACAAAGTGATAAAATTAATGCTGTTCTTCAAAAATATGAAAATGTGTTTTATATAACAGGACATATTCATAATGGCATTACAAATGAGTTTTCGAGTAAGCTTTATGGGTACAACAGTGTTCAGAAACATGGAAATGTTACATGTGTAAATCTTCCTACTTATACTAATTTTACACTCAGAGGTTTTCCTATTAACGGTACAGGTTTTGTTTTTGAAGTTTATGATGATGAAGTAATAATTCGTTCAAGATCATATATGGGTGGTTTCTGGATGAATAATTACGAGTTTAAAATAGATTTAGAATAATGTAATATATGAGGTAAATTTATATGAGTAAATGTCCAAAATGTAACAGAAAGCTTCACTTATATAATATAAGTCAGTTTTGTCCGGGTTGCGGAGTTAATCTCAGATTTTATAATTTCCGTGAAAACTTTTTAATGGACGCAAAAGAAGCTGAACTTAAACTTGCAAGAATGAATGTTAAACTCAGAAGAATGAAAGTTGCTTTTATAGGTTCAAAACTTGCAATTTTCAGACTTATTGCTGTTTTATTCCCTATATTAGGATTGTTAATTCCATCCGGAAGTTTGTCATTAAATCTTCCTTTTTATAAAGAAACAATAGACCTTTCTGCTTTAGGAATATATAACGCTTATTCAAAAGGCGATATAATGTATATTTTAAAAATGTCTTTTTCTGACTTTGCAGCCGATCAGTTTACATCATTGAGAAATATTCTGATAGGATATGCAAGTGTTGCGTTGGTTGTGGTAATAGCACTTTTGGCAACAATTTTATGTTTTATAAGCTATAAAAACATGCAAATAGTTATTGCAGGAATAGCAGTTGTCGGAATTGCAGATTCAATAGCAATAGCAATAATGATAAATCATTTCACAACAACTGTTTCAAACAGTCTAATAGTTTCGGCAGAAGCAGGATTTGGTCTTTATATTGAAGCAGTGATGTTTGCAATAGTGTTTGTAGCAAACCTTCTCCTTTGCATCAAAAAGATTCCAATCGAATATGAAGAAGGCGACCTTGAAAGATATGAAATTCTCAAAAAAGTAATAAAAGGAAAAATAAAAATAGAAGAACTTCCTCAACCGATTGTTGAAACAGCTGAAACAAGAGCCATTGAAGAAGAAATAAAAGAAAAAATGAAAAACATGGATACTTCCGAAGAAGTACAAACATCAGAAGAAGAAAATGTTTTAAAAGTTGAAGCTGGTATTGAAGAATAAAGGAGGGAGTAGACTTATGAAGAACAAAAAAGAAGTTGTTCTTTCACAAGCTGAGAGAGAAGAACGTAATGACAAAATTGCTCATAAAGTATATTTGTATGTACTCATATTATTAGCAATAATGTTTGTCGTTGGATTTACATACGGAATAAATGCAGTTCTGGCACTTGAAGGTCAGATGGCACCAAACGTACTGACAGAATCGGAAATTCCGGTTCCACAATCAAAAGAAGAAGCATATTCTTTGTTTGATGACGCTCTTGATAAAGCACTTCAGGAAAAGCCAAAACTTACTTCTGACAACGCTTTCAATATCAACGAAGAAACAATAGTTACAAAAAAATCGGAATATTTTCTTGAAACATTCAAATTTGTTAATGACGGAATAAATGAAATATTTAAATTAGGATTTGATAAGGTAGAAACAAACTTCGGCGAAGAACTTGACAGCAAATTGAGAATACCTGATTTCAAGATATCAGACATAATTGATTATTCAGTCAATTATGTTTATTACAGATGTACATCATGTGGAAACGTAAGCTCTGAACAACTTGACAATTGTGACAACTGTGGATACAGTCAGCCATACGCGGAAACATGGAACGATGAATATGAAATAGTTTTCACATTAAAAGATACACAAAACGTCATTCAGAACAATTTTACACCTAAATCAAAAGATGATGTTTTAAATCTTTTAAAAGGCAACTACGAAGAAACATTAAAATTTAATAATATTGAATATTCATATGACACATTATTATTCAAATTTAAAGTTAACAGATTCAGCAATCAACTTACATATCTCGAATATGGAAAAGAACTTGGAATTAACGCTGATATTGAATTCATAAACGAATTTTCATCATTGGAAAATGAAAAGTTAAAATTTAAGGCAAATGATATCAGTGCTTACACACTAACATGGCCAAAAATTATACTTAGTGCAGGTGGAATGTCAATAGAACCAAAAGGCACAAACAATCTTCTTGCGAAATTGATTTGTGATGACCCGACTGCTTACACAGTTAACTGGACATCAGCAGATGAAAGCATTGTAGAAATTGATGATGAAGGTTATATGAAGACAGGCAAAAAACAGGGAGAAACAACAGTAACTGCATCATTTGAGTTTAATGGAAAAGTATATTCAGCAGATTGCAAAGTAGTATGTAAAATCGGTGTAGAATCAATGAAACTCAATAAACGGAATGTAAAGTTAGATGTTGGCAAAACATATCAACTTGAAGCAAAAGTTTCTCCGGCTGATGCAACAATTCAAACAGTAAAATGGTATACAGAAGATGAAAGAATAGCAACAGTAGATGAAGAAGGCGTTATAACAGCAGTATCAAGTGGTGTCGTTAAAGTTTATGCACTTTCTGACGATGGCTACTACAAATCATCATGTGAGGTAAGTGTTAAATGAGTGAAGTAAATACAAAAGCAAAAAGTGTCGCTCAAAAAGTATTTGGAGTTGAAGAGAATTCAGCTGCAAATATGAATAAAAGTAAACTCAGTAAATATAACGACACAGCAATCAGAATGTTTCATACAAGAGTTCTTACGCCAAAAGAACTGTTGTTTCCTGCAATCGGAGAATTTGCAAGTCAGATGTTTGCAGCTTTGGGACAATACAGAACATTATATTTTGTAAACGTATTAAAAATTGATATGGTGTACGTAGTTTTCGTTCTCACACTTATCGGTATTTATGACGTAATAAACAACCCATTAATGGGAATGGTTTACGACAGAACGAGAACACGTTGGGGAAAATCCCGTCCATACATTATATTCTCAGCAATCCCATACTTTTTAAGTACGGTGGCGCTATATTGTGGAGCTATATTCTTTACCGATTCAGCAGGTAATGACCCGAGAAAAATAGTCTTTATCTTTGTAACGTTGTTTATAGAAGAGACCTTCTCGACCATATATTCAATGCCTCGAGGAACCATAGTTTCACTCCAGACATGTAACCCGAAAGACAGAATTAATGTTGGTCTTTTCCAACAGTATATCGGAAAAATGGGTGCAAATGTTATCTTTGTGTTCTTCCTTCCACTTATGGAATTGAGCAACAAAGGTTATATCAATCTTCCATTGTCATGGGTGTTCTTTATCTTGGCAGCTGCAGCAGGTATTGCTGGCGCAATCGGAAACATTTCGATGGCAATTATATGCAAAGAAAGAATTATTCTTCAACAAAAACCGGCACCAATACACAAAGCATTCTTCTATATGCTTAAAAATAAACACTTGTTACGTATATATATCTTTGAATTTTTCTTCAGCTTCTGGTCTGACGGAGGATACAAATGGGATGTTGTTACTCAACAGGAAATTTTTGGTGGTTCAATTCCGACGTTTATTGCATATTTGCCATACACCATTTTGGACGTTGCAAGTATTGGACTTATACCTAAAATTTCAAAAATATTTAAAAACAACACAAGAAACGCATTTATCTTTATCAGATTTTGGGATTTAATTTGTTCGTTGATTATGGTTATACTGTGCTGTTCATTTATGGACCAGAAAAACAGATGGCTTCTCATCGGAATTTATGCATTCTTCTATGGTCTGAACGGACTTAACAACGGTCCTGCAAACGTATTCGTCGCAGAACTTGGAAGAGAAATTAACGACTACACAGAATATGTAACAGGTGAAAGACCTGACGGTATGATTACGATTTTGTATTCGCTCATCGTTAAAATTACAGCTCCATTGAACTCTCTTCTCACAATTTTCTTGTTCAAGTGGAGTGGATACGATACAACAATTACTATGCTGCCGTGGTCTCAGGGAAGCAAAGTCATTTATCAGAAAGTATTTTTCCTCTTTATCGGCGTAACTCTTTTACCACAATTCATTAAAGTAATTCCATACTTCTTCTATGATATAGTTGGTGAAAAAAGAGAAAAAATGTATATCGAGCTTAATGCTCGTCGTGCATTAATTGCTTCTGAACAAAAGAGTGATGAAGAAGCATTAGTCGATGAACTTGCTGAATCCATTGCAAGTCAAGTAGGCGTGGAGGATAACAATTAATGGAACAGTTCATTAAGGATCAGATTAAATATGGTTTAAAATATTTGCCATCTAATCTTTTAAAATCCTTTTTCATTAAAAAGAGTTCTGAAGAAACAAAGCAATTCAGAGAAAAAGAATATATATGTGGTATTTGCCATGCACGTGAAGAATTTGACCTTCTTCATGATGCAAATATTAAATGGATTCGTGCTGACGTTACATTTCCGTTCAATCCGGATGGAAGTGTAAGAGAAGCATTTATACATTGGAAAGAAACTGTAAAGAGATATAGAGATAATGGTATTAAGATTATGGCTATTACACCAAATCCGAAAGAATATCTTTTATATGGTGCTGATATTAGAACAGAAGAAGGCACCAAGAAAGTAATTGACATTACTAAGTTTATTTTCCAGGAATTAAAAGATGTTGTTGGCGGATTTCAAATTACTAATGAAATGGGTATGCCTCGTTTCACAATTCCGTTCACAATGGATGAAGCTGTTAAATTTATAGGTGTTCAGCTTGAAGCATTATATCCTATAAGAGAAAACATAATTATTGGATTTAACTGCGCTGGCCCTGCAGCTGATTTGCTTTCAAAAATGAAACCTTATTATAAATATTGCGACTATGTCGGAGTTGATATATATATAGGTTGTTTTGGAGCATTTTACCAACCAATGTGGTTATATAATGTGCTTTTGAATTATTATTGGGCAATGACAAAAAAACCTATTCTTATTCAAGAGTTTGGTTATATCAGTGGTGGACATCCAAAAACAAAAAAACAGAAAAAAGCATTGTTAAATAAATATGGTGCTGAAAGCAAAAAAGACGCTAAAACAAAAATGGACATATTTGTTAACAATATGCCGGAGTATTTCGCAAATCATGTTAAACTTCTTGCAAAGGACGACGAATCAAGATATTATGATCTTCTTTTCAGATCAGATTTAAAAGATCATCTTTACTGTGAACTTCCAGCAATTCAAAAAATTCCGTTTTGTAATCATACTCCTGATGGACAAGCAAAATTTTTTGATAAAGTCTTTAAAAGAATATTTAAAAAAGATTTTGTATGTGGTGCAATTGTTTATATGT
>JAFOEP010000113.1 GCA_017380115.1 Clostridia bacterium
ACTATTATGCAAACTTCCCGACTTCAGGACACTGTTCACGTAACTCTGCAGATGCTGCAATTACTTCACAGTTTGATGCAAAATTTGAACAGATGTTTGACAAATATATCAGATAATTTCATAATTGATTTTTACAAGATTTAGGCAACAGGTTTGTTGCCTAAATCTTTATTTAATGCAAAAATTTATAGAGGTGTGTTTATGAAAAAGATCTATGGCGACAATATGCTGTTCCAGCAAAAAGAAAATGTGAAATTGTGTGGAGCAGGCGTTGCAGGAGAAGAAGTTAAGGCAGAACTTTTTGACGACAAAGGTGAAATAATAAACAGCGGAACAACCGTTGTTGATGAGAATGGAAAATTTACTGTTTCGTTCCTTGCTCCTGAGGGTGGTTTCAGGGAATATAAAATTGTTGTTTCTGTAAACGGACAAGAATACAGAACACTTAACAATGTTGTCTTTGGTGAACAGTGGCTTTCATTTGGTCAAAGTAATATGGAATACTATTTAAAAGATTGTCCATCAATAGATGCAGTTGTTAAAGGTGGATATGGAAGCAAATGGGTCCGTGCTTTTATGGTACCGATGACGCCTTTGATTGACGGCAAAAAGCAGGAAGAACCACCTGAATATAAACAAGAAGATATAAACGGAGGCAAGTGGATCAAGGCTGACGACCCTGAAATTGAATATGTCAGCGCGATCGCATATTTCTTTGCTAATGACCTTGTTGAAAAACTTCAGATGCCTGTAGGTATTCTGAATTGTGCGCTTGGCGGATCAGTGATCAGTTCGTGGATTTCAAGAGAAAAACTTGAAAACGATAAAAAGGCAATGGAAATCATGAAATCTCACGAACAATATGTGTCTCTTGATGAATGGGACACTGTTGAAGACAGAACATACTTATATCGAAGAATGTGCTCGTGCTATAATGCCAAGCTGTATCCGTTAAAAGATTTAGCTGTCAGGGGTGGAATCTGGTATCAGGGTGAAAGCGACATAGTTTATACTTATGGACAGTACTCTCATATGTTTGATTTGCTTCAAAAAGAAATGAAACAGACATTCTCTTATGAAGACGGAGACTTTCCGATTATATATTCAACTCTTGCATCCCATTATTATTTGTCAAAAGAATTTGAAATAATTAATGTTCAACATATGAACGTTGAATTTGCAAATATGCAACACAGCAAACCCGAATCGAGAGCATTGGTGCCAATTTATGACATTATGCCTGAATTCAATGCGGACAATCACCCGATTCATCCAAATAATAAAGAGCCGATTGGCCACAGATTCTTTGATGCGGCAATGGGATTGGTGTATAATGCTGATTGCTCCTATACGGCTTCCTGCGTAGACTCGGTAAAAATTGAAGGTGAAAATGTTTTTGTCAAGTTTGACAATGTTTGCGACGGCCTTGTCTGCAAAGGAGAAAATCTTAAAGATTTTGCAGTTTGTTCAAGTGACGGAATATACTATAAAGCAGAAGCTGAGATTGTTTCAAAAGACACTGTCAGAATCCATAGTAAAGAAGTTCCGAACCCTGTTTCTGCGTCTTATGCAATGACAGCAACAAACTATAATGCAAATCTTTATGCGTCGGAAAATGGAGAACCTAAAATGCCGGTTGCAGCTTTTGTTACGGACAGAAGCGTCACAAAACGTCTTTTCAGTTATGACGATTGGGCTGTATGTGACAGAGATGAACTCTGGAGACTTTATTATGAAAAAGCACAATACACTAAAATCTGGGAAACAAAAAATTGCAAATTTTCTGTCAGAAAAGAAAGTGCATATAGTGGCGAAGGCGGAATGAATATTGTTTCAGACAAAAATGAATTTTCAATCTGGCAAGATTTCAGAATGTGTGATTATCCAAGCAACGCTGAAAAATGGCAGGTTATTGAAAACAATGATTGGAGCAATTACAAGTCAGTTAGTTTTAAAGTCAGAAACAATTCAGAGAAAAATGTTTGTGTTTCCAAAGTTAAAATAAGGACCAAAAAGACTGATTTTTATATGCCTACACTTAACGGAACAAATGATATTTCATGCGTAATTCCGGCAGATGGTGAGTGGCATACGGTTGAAATGGATGTGAATGATCTTTGCTTCTATGGACACAAATTTGCAAACAATAACAGTTCAGTTCTGAAAAAAATTATTGATTTTGAAATTTGCTTTTCTTCATCAGACGATCGTGCAGATATTGACGTTGATGAGTTTGAATTTTCATCAACTTTAAAAAGTGGAGGAACGAGAAAACCTTCAAAATTTATTAATGGTTATGTAAAGATAAAAGATTTGTATTTAAAAACAAAAGCCCTTTTTGAAAAAAAGGAGAAAAAACAAATGGACATAAAAGAAGCTTTTAAAGATGAAAACAAATATGAAGTTCTGACTGATGTTAAATATGGAGAAGACGTACAGCAGAAGTTTGACCTTGTGATTCCGAAAGATGCAGGAAAAGAGCTTAATTTGTTTGTCGTCATTCACGGTGGTGCGTGGATTGGCGGAGACAAAAAAGATGACACTATGCTGCTTGTTCCATACGTAAAAAACAGGCAGATGATAGGTGGAAATATTAACTACCGTTTGCTTAAAGAAGGACGCTCTGATCTCAATTGCGAAACAATGCTTGAAGACATTCACGAAGCAATGAAAAAGATTGTTGAAGTGTGCAACGAAAAAGGATACACTCTCAAAAAGTTGATTCTCAAAGGCAATTCGGCAGGTGGCCATCTTGTTCTGATGTATGCGTATAAATATCAGCACATCAGTCCTGTTGAGGTTGCTGTTGTGTATAGCAATTGTGGCCCGACTGATATGACAGACAAAAACTATTATGGTGACCTGAGCGTATTTTCTGACGAGCAGATGCTCACTTTGCAAGGTTTGCTTATAAGTGAAAAACTTGACCATGACAATTACAGGTCAGAGGAAGTTTTAGAAAAGCTCTGGAAAGTATCACCTTGCTGTTATGCAAAAAAAGATTCTCCTGCAACCATATTCCATTCCTGTGGAAAAGATATGCTGGTGCCAGTGTCAAATGGTGACAAATTGAACGAAGTGTTGAAGTCACTCGGTGTTGACAGCTATTACGATATTTTTGACAATTCACAACATTGTTGCCGAGACAAAAAGGATAATCAGAAAGTCAAAATGTTTGACAAAATGGAAGATGAAATGATAAAAAAATATACAACATAAAATACACAAACAGCTCCATTTACCAACGCTCGGCGTTTCAGTTGTGGGGCTGTTTACGTTTTTTGATATAAATTTAATTTCTTATAATAATTTTTTATTATAAATGACGGAAAATCATTGACATTGATTGACAAAAGTGATATCCTTATAATGTACATTTAGTATAATAGGGAGGCAAAACTTATGATAAAAATTTTATTGAGCTTAATAATGGCTTTTCTTTCAATTTTTGGAATCGGCTCGTCAGGAGGATTGGGTAATGATGCAGACAATCAACCTGTAACTCCGACAGGCTATAATTTGAAATTTGATATTTCCTATGGGGAAGAAAGTGAACAGAAACTGGATCTTATTATTCCTGAGGGAATAGGAAAAACTCTTAATCTTTGTGTATATATCCATGGTGGTGCATGGATGGGTGGCGACAAATCCCTGGAAACTGAGAATGTTATCACTTACGCTCAGGACAGAGGAATGATTGCTGCAAATGTCAACTATCGTTTGCTTTCAGAAAGCAGACAGGATCTCAATTGCAACACTCAGCTTCAGGACATAAATTCTGCAGTAGAAAAAATTGTTGAAGTTTGTCAGGAAGAAGGATACACAATTAAAAACGCAATGATTATGGGCGAATCTGCCGGTGGACACCTTGCTTTGATGTATGCTTACAAATGCAAGGACATTTCACCTGTAAATATCAGCCTGGTTTATAGCATTTGCGGACCGACAAATATGGCAGATGTAAACTATTATACAAAAACTGATATGACTGCTGATCAGGTTGCACTTCTTCAGAGCGTGCTCACAGGAAGAACAATTAACATGGACAATCTTATGACAACTGAAATATATGAAGAATTGATGAAAGTTTCACCAATCAGATATGTAGACCAAAATTCAGTTCCGACAATTTTCAATTCTTGCGGAAATGACAGATTGGTGCCGGTGTCAAACGGTGAACAGCTTGAAAAAGCATTGAAAAATTTTGGTGTTGATTATTACTATGCAGAGTTTGTCAACTCAGGTCACTGCGCAAGAAACACTCTTGATATTGCAACAACAAGCGTGTTTGATGTCAAGCTTGATGAAATGATTGAAAAATACGTAAAATAATCTGACATTAAAAACGGACAACAAAGTGTATGTTTTAGTTTCTATTATCGGGTGAAACAAAAATGGTTAATTCAATAGTATCAATATTTTTAAGTTTATTATTATTTATGCTTTCAGTTTTAGGAATAAATTGCAACAAAATAGAACCGACAGGTTATGATTTTTATAATGATGTTTCATACGGACAGGACAG
>JAFOEP010000114.1 GCA_017380115.1 Clostridia bacterium
GCTGCGCAGTTTCGTAGAAAGGTAAAATTGCTTGAATTGAAGCCAAAAATGCAGCAAGGCTTGTCGCCTTGCGAGGCTTTTGGTGATAATACAAGGAATTTTGTTTGAGAAACAAAAACTTCCTTATCAACACTCGGCGAAATCGGCAGGTTGTTTCTTTTTACTTTATCAAATCTTTAATCACTTCTCCGGCAATCATCAGCCCTGCACACGACGGCACAAATGATACGCTTCCGGGAACTTGTTTTTTTGTTGTTTCGTCAATACATTTTTCTTTTAACATTATCGGTTCTTCCGTTGAATATATGACTTTAAGCTTTTTAATTCCGAGTTTTCTGACTTCGTGTCTCATCACCCTTGCAAGAGGGCAAGTCGTTGTTTTATGAATATCAGAAATTTTAAGTTTCTCAGGACAAAGTTTGTTTCCTGTCCCCATTGAACTTATTATCGGAATATTTCCCTCGTCACATTTTTTTATTATCAGAAGTTTTGATGTTACATTATCAATGGCATCAACAACATAATCATACTCTGAAAAATCAATTTCATCAGCATTTTCTTTTCCATAAAAAATATTTTTGCATCTGACATCAGCGTCCGGATTGATTTGAAGGATACGTTCTTTCATCACTTCTGCTTTTTCTTTTCCGATTGTGCTTTCAAGCGCAATCAACTGACGGTTTATGTTTGACACACTGACAGTGTCTCCGTCAACAAGCATAATTCTGCCGACACCTGCCCTTGCAAGCGCTTCACAGACATAAGAACCTACTCCACCTATTCCAAAAATCAGAACAGAGGAATTGTTCAGCTTCTCAACTTTTTCTTCGCCTATCAGATAAGACGTTCTCAAAAAACGTTCTTCCATTTATTCTTCCTCGTAAACTGCTCGGATACCACCGATATATTTCGGTCTTGTTCTTGCACAAATGATGTTTGCCTGACCAATTTTGTTTACGCTTAATCTCACGGGAACAGCAACATTTTTAAGATGCATTCCGATAAGCGTTCCACCGATATCAATTCCCGCGTCAGCTTTTATGTTCTCAACCGCAACAGGACAAACAAATTTCTTTTTCGCAGTTGTTGCAAAAGAACCTCCCGCTTTGACCTGCGGAACAACATTGACTATTTCAAGGTTATCTCTTTTTGCCAATTCTTTTTCAATAATAATCGCTCTGTTAAGATGTTCACAGCATTGACAGGCAAGATAAATACCTTTTTCTTTTGTCACAGAATAAATTTCCTCAAAAACAGCTTCGGCAATTTCAAGGTTCGAATTTTTTCCGATAATACCGCCTGAAATTTCACTCGACGAACATCCGACAACGAGAACATCGCCTTCTCCTATTTTAGAAACCTCAATTATTTCTTCTGCAACCTTACGACTTTCTTTTCTAATTACATCAATCATTTTTTTGCCTCATTTTTTATTTTAATTTTTAACATTATAACAATTTTTGTGTCTGTCACAAATAAAATGATACCACAAATTTATATCGGGTGTCAATTATCATCTTTATGTGTGCCCGATATGTTTACGAACAAAGGTTTTTAATTTATATATAGTAAATAATATTATTAGAAACCTATTTTTCAGGCACTTATCTTCTCAAAATCATTGACATCGGACAAAGGATATAATATAATTGTTATTGTATGTTTAGTATAAATAAACGGAGGTAACATAAAATGGTAAAAGCTATTGTCGGCGCTAACTGGGGCGACGAAGGAAAAGGCAAGATAACCGATATGTTTGCAGGAGATGCTGATATCGTTATCAGATTTCAGGGTGGCGCTAACGCAGGTCATACAATTATAAATAATTACGGAAAATTTGCTTTGCATCTTCTTCCGTCAGGCGTTTGCAGTCCTAATACTTTGAATATTATCGGTAACGGTGTTGCACTTGATATCAAAAAATTTAAAGCTGAACTTGAATCTGTTGTTGCAGCAGGCGTGCCGCAACCAAAAATCCTTGTTTCTGAAAGAGCTCAGATTCTTATGCCTTATCATATTATGCTTGACGAATATGAAGAAATGCGTCTTGCTGACAAGCAGTTTGGCTCAACAAAATCGGGTATTGCACCATTTTATTCAGATAAATACGCAAAAATAGGTTTCCAGGTTTGCGAACTTTTTGATGAAGAATATCTTAAAGAAAAAATTGACAACATCTGCACATTGAAAAACCTTATATTTGAACATGTTTATCACAAAGAAGGCATCAACAAAGATGACCTTTTCAACACTCTTATGGAATACAGAGATTTCATTAAGCCTTATGTTGCAAACACTGCAAAAATTGTAAGAGATGCAATCAAGGAAGGTAAAAAAGTTCTTCTCGAAGGACAGCTCGGTTCTTTGAAGGACACAGATTTCGGTATTTATCCTATGGTTACTTCATCTTCAACTCTTGCCGGTTACGGCGCAGTTGGTGCAGGAATCGCTCCTTATCAGATTACTGATATCGTTGCTGTCACAAAAGCTTATTCAAGCGCAGTCGGAGCAGGAGAATTTGTCAGTGAAATCTTCGGTGAAGAAGCTGACCAGATGCGTATGCACGGTGGTGACGCAGGTGAATACGGTGCAACAACACACAGACCAAGAAGAATGGGTTGGTTTGACTGCGTTGCAACAAAATACGGATGCGAAGTCCAGGGTGCAACAGAAGTTGTTCTTACTGCAATTGACTGCCTTTCATACCTTGACGAAATCAAAGTATGCGTAGGATATGAAATTGACGGTGAAATCACAAAAGATTTCCCTGTAACACATTTGCTCAAAAAAGCAAAACCTGTCCTCAAAACTTTACCTGGCTTTAAATGCGACGTCAGAGGAATTAAAGAATTTGACAAGCTTCCGAAAGAAGCTCAGGATTATGTTTTGTTCATAGAAAAAGAAATCGGTGTGCCGATTACTATGGTATCAAATGGACCGGGAAGAGAAGAAATTATTTTCAGATAATTTTATTTGTTCTCAGAATATTAATCATTTGACTACAATAATAACTGAGATTGCTTAACACACTATAAACGACCTTAAATTAAATTTTAGGGTCATTTTTGTGTTTTTCTCATTGACAAATTGAGTCACAAAATATATAATTCTTATATAGATTTTTAGCACAAGGAGAGATTTTAATGGAAATCACAGTCCGTCCGGAAAGTATGGAAAGAATTACAACTCCTGAACTTGCAAAACAGTTTATTGATGAGCAGGTTGATGAAGTTAGAAAACAAGTAGGCGACAAAAAAGTACTTCTCGCACTCTCAGGTGGTGTTGACAGTTCTGTTGTTGCAGCACTTTTGATAAAGGCAATCGGGAAACAGCTCGTTTGCGTTCATGTAAACCATGGTCTTCTCAGAAAAGGTGAACCTGAACAGGTGATTTCACTTTTCAGAGATGAATTAGACGCCAACCTCATTTATGTTGATGCTGCTGACCGTTTTCTTAAAAAACTTGAAGGCGTTGAAGAACCTGAAAAGAAAAGAGAAATTATTGGTGAAGAATTTGTAAGAGTTTTTGAAGAAGAAGCTCGTAAGCTTGAAGGAATTGACTTCCTCGCACAAGGCACAATATATCCTGACATTCTTGAAAGTGACGGAGTAAAAGCTCATCACAACGTTGGTGGTTTGCCGGAAGATATCGGATTTATCGGACTTGTTGAACCTGTTAAGCTTCTCTATAAAGACGAAGTTCGTGTAGTTGGTACAGCACTTGGATTGCCTGATAATATGGTATACCGTCAGCCATTCCCGGGACCGGGACTTGGTGTTCGTTGCACAGGTGCAATCACTCGTGACAGACTTGAAGCCGTAAGAGAATCCGACGCAATTCTCCGTGAAGAATTTGCCGAAGCAGGACTCGAAGGCAAAGTATGGCAATACTTTACAGCTATTCCGGACATCAAGTCAACAGGAATCAAAAACAACAAACGTTATATGGGCTGGGCTGTTATCATCCGTGCAGTAAACACTGTCGATGCAGTTACAGCAACAGTACCCGAACTTCCTCTCTCTTTGCTTTTCAAAATTCGTGATAGAATTATTAACGAAGTTGATGGCGTAAACCGCGTGCTTTTCGATATGTCCGAAAAACCCGTTTCTACAATTGAGTGGGAATAAGAAACGAAAAGTTCACAAAGCCTTATATATCAAGGGTTTTGAGACTTTCAGAAAGCCTCGTGATACAAAAATGATACTGTATACGGCTTTCCCACATTAATTTCATACAAGAGAAAACCTCTCTCGTTTGAA
>JAFOEP010000115.1 GCA_017380115.1 Clostridia bacterium
AGCTGGGCAGCTAAGTGCGGATTGGATAAACGCTGAAAGCATCTAAGCGTGAAGCCATCTCCAAGATAAGATATCCCATAGCATAAGCTAGTAAGACCCCTCATGGACTATGAGGTTGATAGGCTGCAGGTGTAAGCGTAGTGATACGTTCAGCTGGGCAGTACTAATAGGTCGAGGGCTTGACCATAGATTTGAATAGATTGGTTTTTCTGATAATGATTTAGTTTTCCACTTCTCTTCTCTATCCTTTGTTCAGTTTTTTGGGTGCGTGAAATAAACTCAAAATAATTTGACCGTCTGATCAGACGGTCTTTTTTTATTGTATAAATTTTATGATTATATTGTTATACACTTATATAAGCTGCTTGCAAACAAGTTGTTCAGGTTCTATTGTCTTACAATTTTATATTATCTTGCCAATATGCAAAAG
The DNA here is from genome assembly GCA_017380115.1 of Clostridia bacterium. Taxonomy (GTDB): domain Bacteria; phylum Bacillota; class Clostridia; order Oscillospirales; family Acutalibacteraceae; genus SIG575. The sequence continues at coordinate 431 of JAFOEP010000115.1, forward strand.
TTAATTATATCGCAGTTAAATTTAAGATACTAATTTGAATACTTGGCAAATAATTGCCTTATGGTTTATTGAAATAAATTAACTGTAACAAAAACTGAGTGACAAAAATTGTCATTTATACGTATAACTTTCTTTAATGGGACAATATTATATTTGACGGCATCCCATCAGAAAAGAAAGGAAAAATATGAAGAACGATTATCCAAAAAAACGAAAACCTAAGAACAAAGAAATTGTTGACGGAATGATAAACATCTGGCAAGTTACCAACCAAACAAACCCTATTGACGTTCTCGGGAGCTATCACGGCACATCATATAGTAATGAATATGATGACGACGAACAAGATATTGATTATATGTAAAAATGCAAAAATTTTTTTATAAAAATGCTTGACTTGAAGATACTTTCGTGGTATCATATTGTTACCTCTGGTAGAGGGTTATTTTTTTGTACCCTTAATTGAGGGAGGCTAATATTTATCCGGTAAAATGGAGGTGCCGTCATGAGAGTAAAAATTACACTCGCTTGCACAGAGTGCAAACAGCGCAACTACAACACAATGAAAAACAAGAAAAATTCCCCGGACAGGTTGGAGATGAATAAATATTGCAGATTCTGCAAGAAACATACACTCCACCGCGAAACTAAATAAGGCGGGAGGTTAGATTATGTCTAAAAAAGAAAAATCCGAAGCCGCCGAAAAGGTCGCAAAGGCTGAGAAAGTCACTAAAGCAAAATCTGCAAAAGCTAACAAAGCCGGAAAGCCGAATATTTTTGCCAGAATGGGCAAAGGTATAGTTCGTTTTTGCAAAGATTTTAAAGGTGAAATTAAAAAAATTCAATGGCCAGGCGGAAAAGAAATTCTTAAAAGTTCTATGGTTGTTATTTTAACCGTAGTGTTTATTGGCGTTTGTATATTTGCAATTGACTGGCTTTTGTCAGAAGGACTCAAATTGCTTATGAGAGTTGCGGACAAGAGCTACGGCAGCAAAGAAGCTGCAACTGAAGCATTTATTGCATTCAAAAATCTTTTTTAATTAGGTTTTGATTGGAGGTTTTTGAAGTGGCTGACGCCAAGTGGTATGTTGTTCATACTTATTCCGGTTACGAAAACAAAGTAGCTAACAACATTGAAAAGGTTGTTGAAAACCGAAAAATGCATGACCAGATTCTTGATGTAAAAATTCCGACGGAATTAGTTACTGAAATCAAGGATGACAAAAAGCGTGAAGTGGAACGCAAAATCTTTCCGAGCTATGTTCTCGTAAAGGTTGCTGTTGAATATGACGATGATGACCAGCCGAAAATGTCTGACGATTCATGGTACGTTATTCGACACACAAGAGGTGTTACGGGATTTGTTGGTCCCGACAACAAACCTGCACCGCTTTCCGACGAAGAAATTCAGAAACTGGGCGTTGAAAAACGTGTTGTTGAAGTTAATTATGAAGTCGGAGATATGGTTAGCATAGTGGACGGTATTTTTGGTGGATTTTCAGGTGTCGTTGAAGAAATTGACACAGAAAACAATGTCGTCAAAGTTACTGTTTCCGCATTATTCGGCAAAGAAACCATGGTTGAACTTGAACTTGACCAGGTTGTTGTCGAAGCAGATTAATTATTAATTGGTTAATTTACGGTTAATCCGTTAAATTATGCACGGGACAGTTTATGTCCTGAGTGGGAGGAACGGAAATCTTATACCGCTCCGCCTTTACCACAAATTTTGGAGGTGCACTAATATGGCTCAAAAGGTAGTAGGCTTAATTAAGCTTCAAATTCCTGCCGGAAAAGCAACCCCGGCACCACCGGTTGGTCCTGCTCTTGGTCAGCATGGTGTCAACATCATGGCTTTCACAAAAGAATTTAACGAAAGAACCAAGAATGATATGGGACTTATTATCCCGGTTGTAATCACAGTTTACGCAGATCGTACTTTCTCTTTTATCACAAAGACACCACCTGCGGCTGTACTTATTAAGAAAGCATGTGGCATTGAAACTGCTTCAGGCGTTCCGAACAGAAACAAGGTTGCAACAATTACCAGTGAACAGGTCAGAAAAATCGCTGAACAAAAAATGCCCGACCTTAACGCAGCAAACGTTGAAACGGCTATGAGTATGATTGCAGGAACAGCACGCTCAATGGGCGTAACTGTAATCGATTAATACTCCCCCGTGGGAGGAAAAATCCGATTTAACCACTATTGGGAGGTAAATTATTATGAAACACGGTAAAAAATATACAGACAGTGCTAAGCTTGTCGATAAATCAGTTCTTTATGATGCTGGAGAAGCTCTTGAAATTGCAGTAAAAACTGCAACAGCAAAATTTGATGAAACAGTTGAAGTACACGTTCGTCTTGGTGTTGACTCTCGTCACGCAGATCAGCAGGTAAGAGGTGCAGTTATTCTTCCACACGGTACAGGTAAAACAATCCGTGTTGCTGTTTTCGCAAAAGGCGACGATGCAAAAGCTGCTGAAGAAGCAGGCGCAGACGTTGTTGGAGCAGAAGATCTTGTTGCAAAAATCCAGGAAGGATTTATGGACTTTGACGTAGCAGTTGCTACACCAAATATGATGGGTCTTGTTGGCCGTCTCGGTAAGGTTCTCGGACCTCACGGCCTTATGCCAAGCCCGAAAGCAGGTACGGTTACAACTGACGTTGCAAAAGCTGTTAATGAAGCTAAGGCAGGTAAAATTGAATACCGTCTTGACAAAACTAACATCATCCATTGTCCTATCGGTAAAGTTTCTTTCGGTAAAGAAAAACTTTTCGAAAACTTTGATATCCTTCTCACAGCAATTGCTAAAGCTAAACCAGAAGCTTCAAAAGGACAGTATATTCGTTCTTGTGCAGTAGCTACAACAATGGGACCTGGTGTTAAAATTAACACATCAAAATATAGCGCATAATATTTTTTAATCTATAAATCTGAGCCGAAGACAGTAGGTTCCCGATAAAAATCGGGTATAATGAGAAATTTTCTCGCCTGCCCAGGTAAGGAAACAACACACAGAGTGTAAGTGCCCTTTCCTGAGTTTCGGGAAAGGGCTTTTTCCATAAAATCTTGGCTCTCAGATATATTTAAACTTTCAGGAGGTGAATCTAAGTGCCAAGCGCAGCAGTATTGGAACAAAAGAAGCAAATCGTTGCTGACCTCAACAAACAAATCTCAGAATCTTGCACAGGTATTCTTGTTGATTATGAAGGTATCAACGTTGCTGACGACACAAAGCTCAGAAAAGAGCTCAGAGAAGCCGGTGTTAAATACAGCGTTGTTAAGAACAATCTTCTTAAACTCGCTATCGAAGGAACTTCTCTTGAAGGTTTGTCAGAACACCTTAACGGTACAACAGCTCTTGCAACTTCTAACGAAGATTATGTTGTAGCAGCAAAAATTCTTAATACTTTTGCTTCTAAAAATGAAAAAGTATTCAATATTAAATCTGGTTATCTCGATGGTGAAATAATCAGTGTTGAGAAGATCGTTAGCCTTGCTAAGTTGCCATCAAAAGAAATTCTTCTTGCAACTGTTTGCAATGTGTTCAACGCTCCTATCGCATCTTTCGCTCGTGCAGTTCAAGCTATTGTTGACAAATCAGGCGAACAACCGGCAGCAGAAGCTGCAGAATAATTAAAGTCCTTAATAAAATAAGGCAACAAAAATTTAAAAAAATAATTCAATTTTGGAGGAAAATAAAATGGCATCAGATAAAATTAATGCAATTGTAGAAGAACTTAAAACTCTTACAGTTCTTGAACTTTCAGAACTTGTTAAAGCAGTAGAAGATGAATTCGGCGTATCAGCAGCAGCTGCAGTAGCAGTAGCAGCTCCTGTAGAAGGTGGCGCAGCAGGTGGCGCAGCAGAAAAAACAGAATTTGATATCGTTCTCGCTGACGTTGGCGCAGAAAAAATCAAAGTTATTAAAGCTGTTCGTGAAATCACAGGTCTTGGACTTGCTGAAGCAAAAGCACTCGTTGACGGTGCTCCAAAAACACTTAAAGAAGCAGCATCTAAAGAAGATGCAGAAGCAGCTAAAGCTAAACTTGAAGAAGTTGGCGCAAAAGTTGAACTCAAATAATTTGTACTTATTTGAAAAGAGAAGTTACAGAAATGTAACTTCTCTTATTTTTTTATAAAAAATGCCAACGCTAATATTATTGCGTTGGCGATTTTATTTTTTTGTTTTTTAATTTATGTTGTGTGTTTCAAATAATGTTTGAAATTATATAGTTTGAAACGAGAAAACCTTTTGATGTCAATCGTATTCCTTTTTCGTCAGTAACAACAAGATTGTTTTCAACAAATTTCTCAGCACGTTTTTTCATTTCTTCAGGAATTTTAAAATTAAAATCTCTCAAAACTTCTTCTTCAACAAGGCCTTTGGAAAGACGAAGCCGAAGCATTGAATATTCCTCAAAATCTCCTCCGTCCCCATCATCAACAGTGACGTTCGGGTTTTCCAGATAGCTGTTTATATCGTTTATATGATAAAATCTTTTCTTGTTAAAGAATGAATGTGCCGAAGGGCCAAAGCCAAGATATTCTTCGCAATTCCAATATTTTAAATTGTGCTTGCTTTCAAAACCGGGCAAACTGAAATTAGAAATTTCATATTGTAAGAACCCGTTTTCATTGAGGTACTGGCAACAAAACTCATACAACTGAGCAGTAGCATCTTCATCGGGGAAATTATACTTTTGTTGGTTTCGGAAAAAGAAAGTATTTTCTTCAATTTTTAAAATATATGCGCTGATATGTTTTACGCCTGATTCAATGCAAAAATCAAGAGTATTTTTCAAAGAATCTTTTGTCTGGTTCGGAATTCCGAGCATAACATCAAGCGAGATATTGTCTATTGAATATGACCTGATGAGACGAATCGCATTCAAAATTTCATTGGCGTCACTTTTTCTTCCGAGTGTTTTTCTCTCGTTATCGTTAATTGACTGAACACCAATAGAAATTCTGTTTACGCCTGAACAAATAATATTTTCAAGAAAATCTTTTGTGCACGATGACGGATTGACCTCGACGGTTATTTCTCCATCATTAAAAGAGAACTGTTTTTTTGCCGTATTAATGACATCTGCAATTTCCTTTCCGTCAACAGTTGACGGAGTGCCACCACCAATATAAATTGTATCGGCAGAAACATTCTGGTAGCTTTTAATCTCTTTTTTTACTTGTTCAACATATATTTTTTGCAGATTGCAATCACTGTTAAGCGAATAAAAATCGCAATAAGGGCACTTGCTTTTGCAAAACGGGATATGAATATAAATGCCGATTTTGTTCATATCAATAGTTTATTTTATAAACCTTTTTGATTGAGAAAGGAACCTGGCCGCTTAAAATGCTGTTAGCTTCAATGTCTGCAATAACATTCATACAGTTTGTTGTTTCAACCATTTTACCTGTTGAAATGTTTATTTTTGCATCAATGTAGCATCCTGTGAAATGAGAAGCAAATCTTGTGACTTTCAGAATCGGTATATTGCTGAGAGCCTCGTTCATCTGTTTGCCTGTGAGGATTGAAATTCCTTTACCTGTCTGACAGTCGTCGTGATTAAGAGGAAGTTCAGACAATTTTTCGTCTTTGAGTTCAATATGTATATTGTAGAAGTTGCCCGATTTTGTACAGGTTGCTTTTTTGACGAAATTAGGATCCAATTTGCTTCCCCAAGTTTCACCGACAACAGAAAATTTAGTGTGATCCTGACCTTTTTTTGCTTCAATGGTGGTCGGCTTTACAGTCTTCATTGCTGCCGATTTAATAGAATTAACTAAGCTTTGAAGACCGTCACATTTGATTTCACCGACAGCAGGAATATCTGTGCAAGTGAATCCCGGCTTGTCAACTTTAACCTGGTTTGCGCTTTTTGAATAGTATTCAACAATTTCTTTTGTTGTTGTAGGCATTTTGTTGGCAGATGGGGATTTAGTTGTTGAAGAAGAATCTGAAGAGTTTGATGAAGAACCTGAATCAGAATCAGTATCAGTATCAACCGGCTGGTCAACATCATCTATATTTACATCTGAATCATCAATCGTAACATTATCGCTGTCTGTGTCAACAACTGCGCCAGGGTTTTCTGACAGCAATTCACAGATTTTATCCAATTTACTTGAAATGGAAGCAAGTTCTTCGTCAGCAACTTCCGGCTGACTTGTGCTTGCGCATCCGCACAATAACACTAAACATAATAAAACTGCAATTAAAATTTTGTACATAATCTTTCACCTTCAATAATCAGTATTATAATATATATATTATACCATTAATAATTTATTTTTCAAGACTTAAATAAAACCTTTGACAATGGGGGATATATAATGTATAATTATAGAAAATAAAAATTTAGGAGTGAATATTATGCCATTGGTAACAACCAAAAAAATGTTTGAAGACGCATACAAAGGCAACTATGCTGTAGGCGCTTTCAACGTAAACAATATGGAGATTATTCAGGGTATCGTTCAGGCAGGAGAAAAGCTTAACGCACCTTTGATTCTTCAGGTTTCTGCCGGCGCAAGAAAATATGCAAACCATGTTTATCTTGTTAAACTTGTTGAAGCTGCAATTGAAACAACTGGCCTTCCGATTGCTCTTCACCTTGACCACGGTCCGGACTTTGAAACTTGTAAAAGCTGTATAGACGGTGGTTTCTCATCCGTTATGATCGACGGCTCACATTATTCTTATGAAGAAAACATTGCTTTGACTAAAAAAGTAGTTGAATATGCTCATGCTCACGGCGTAACAGTTGAAGGTGAGCTTGGACAGCTTGCCGGTATCGAAGATGACGTTAATGTCAGCGAAGAAGATGCAAGCTTTACAAGACCTGAAGAAGTTGAAGATTTTGTTACTCGTACAGGTGTTGACTCTCTTGCAATTGCAATTGGTACAAGCCACGGTGCATACAAATTCAAACCGGGACAGAAACCTCAGCTCAGATTTGACATTCTTGAAGAAATCGGCAAACGTTTGCCTAACTTCCCGATTGTTCTTCACGGTGCAAGTTCTGTTGTTCCGGAATTTGTTGAACAAATCAACAAATTTGGCGGTCAGATGCCTGATGCTATCGGTATTCCTGAATCAATGCTTCGCCAGGCAGCAGGAATGGCTGTTTGTAAAATCAACATTGACTCAGACCTTCGTCTTGCAATGACAGCTGCTGTTCGTAAACATTTTGTTGAAAATCCGACTCACTTTGACCCAAGACAGTATCTTGCTCCTGCAAGAGAAGCAATTCAGGGCATGGTTGAACACAAAATTAAAAACGTTCTCGGATGCGACGGCAAAGCAAACATCTGATTATAATTTAAAAGAAAACTGTATTGGAACGAAAAGCTCCAATACAGTTTTTTATTTTTTTATTTTGTTTAAAGCGCCTTTTTCAAGACGTGAAACCTGCGCCTGAGAAATACCTATTTCTTCTGCAACCTCCATTTGCGTTTTTCCTTCCATAAACCTGAGAAACAGAATATTTTTTTCTCTTGAAGAAAGTTTTTTGATTTCCTCTTTGAGCGATATTTCATCTATCCAGTTGCTGTCATCGTTCCTGTCACCAATCTGGTCCATAACATAAATTGTGTCGCCACCGTCATTGTAAATCGGTTCGTAAAGACTGATTGGTTCAACAATAGCTTCAAGAGCCAATACGACATCTTCTTTTTTTATATTCAGTTCATCTGCAATTCTCTGAGGTGAAGGCTCACGGTCACCATCAAGCGAAAGACGTTCCTTGACCTGCATTGCGTGATATGCCGTATCTCTTAAAGAACGTGAAACACGAACTGAATTGTTGTCACGAAGATATCTGCGTATTTCACCAATAATCATCGGGACACCATAAGTGGAAAACGCACATTCTGGGTAACATCAAAATTGTCAATTGCTTTGATAAGGCCGATGCAACCGACTTGGAACAGGTCATCGGGATTTTCTCCTCTGTTTGAAAAACGTTGAATAACGGAAAGAACAAGTCGAAGGTTACCGTTAATTAGTTTATCTCTTGCAAGCTTATCTCCGTTTCTTGCTTTTTTTAATAGTTCAATTTTTTCACTTTCTTTCAGAGTTTTTAATTTCGAAGTGTTAACTCCGCATATTTCAACTTTATTATATTGCAAAAATTTATCCCCCCAATTTTTTGTTTCCAAAAAAATTATTGACGCATCAGAGAGGGAATATAATAAAAAATTATTGAAAAACAATTCCAAATATTGTATTATTATAAGAAATGAAACAAGTGAGGTGAGTTTGTTGAAACCAAAAAAGATTCCGTTTGAAAATAACAATGATTTTATTTCAGATATTTTGTCGACAGAAAAAATTAAATATGAAAAAATTGTCGCATCAAGTCAATTGGATATGAACGAAAGCTTTGATTTTTATGACGGATTTGTTGCGTTTGATTCTGAAAAAATTTTTGTGATAAAAGGTAAGGCAAACTCGCTTGATAAATATAATGTTATAAAGAGAAAAAGACCCGATTTTTTGTGTGAAAAGATAAGCGTTTTTGAAAACGTAACAAGTCTCAGAATTGAAAAAAATATTACAACGTGTGTGCTTGTTGCGCAGACAGATTCTCAGGAGAAACAGATTGCTTTTTTCAGCTTTGCACTTCTTGAAAAAGTAAGCGTGTTTGTTGAAAACGTAAATTATTTTATAGAAAACGGTGTGTTACCCGAAAAAATCCAAGAGATAAACAGCAAATGTGTATCATGTGGAAAAGAGATACCGTACGGCAGAAGTTACTGCAAAAAATGTTCTGAAAAAAAATTAGGATTCAAAAGAATCTTTACATTTTTTTCAAAACATAAATTTGTTTTTGCTATTATTATTTTACTTATGCTTGTGGAAGCGGCATTGGTTGTTTTTGTTCCGCAGGTAAGCACAAAAAATCTTTATGACAATGTTCTCAATCCGGGTAACACGCTCGGTTATGATCAATTGATGAAAGCGCTTCTTGTGACGGTGGGAACAATTGCGGGAATTAAAGTGCTTAATCTTGTGATAAAGATTGTTTATCAGTTTACAACAGAAAGTCTTTTGCCGAAAATTATTTACAACATTAAAAATGAAGTTTTTGCGTCAATGCAAAAGCTGTCTCTCGGCTTTTTTACTTCAAAACAAACGGGTTCACTTATGGAAAGAGTGACGAGGGATTCAAACAACATTTACTTTTTTATGGTAGACGGAATGCCTGGAGTAATAACTAATGCAATAAAACTTGTGGGAATTGCAATCGTAATTTTTACAATGAGTTGGAAGCTGGCATCAATGATGCTTCTCGGAACTCCGATTATAGTGTTGTTTGTTATGTTGTTCAACAAAAAGCTGAGAACAATTCATCATCGCTTGTGGCTCAAACAAACTTCAATTTCTTCTGTTGTCAACGACAAAATTAACGGACACAGAATCATCAAAACTTTTGCAAAAGAAGATGAAGAAACCAAAGATTTTAAAAATAAAAGTAACGACCTGAGTGAAGCTCAGTTTTACAGCAAAAAAGTCGAAAGCATTGTCTTTCCGTTTTATTCTGTTGCGTTGTTTCTGGTAGGAGGGTTTATTCTTTTTGCAGGTGGTATGATGGTGCTCAGAGGTGAAATGTCTGTTGGCACGCTGATGTCATTTATAGTTTATCTTGAAATGATAAAAGAACCTGTTGAATTTATGACCTGGGTTTTAAATTGGTGGGAAAGATGCTTTGATTCATCGCAGAGAGTGTTTGAAATTATTGATTCAAAGCCGGATATTGTAGAAAGTGAAAATCCTCAAACGCTTGAAAAAATCAATGGAGGAATTAAAATCCAGAACCTTGATTTTGAATATGAAATAGGACGCCCGATAATTAAAAATCTTAATCTTGAAATTGAAGCGGGAACTATGGTCGGAATAGTCGGCAAGACAGGCGCAGGAAAAAGTACGATTGTAAATCTGATTGCAAGACTTTATGACGCAAAAAGAGGAAACATTTTTATTGACGGAATAGATGTCAGAGACCTGTCATTTTCCCAGCTGAGAAAAAATGTAGGAATGGTGTCGCAGGATATATTTTTGTTTATGGGAACAATTGCGGACAACATCAGATACTCAAAGCCTGATGCGACTTTTGAAGAAGTTATTGCCGCTGCAAAGGCTGCTCACGCTCACGATTTTATTATGCGTTTACCTGACGCTTACGAAACAAGAGTGGGATCAGGTGGTCAGGGACTTTCGGGAGGAGAAAGACAGAGGATATCAATTGCAAGAACGATTATGCAAAATCCTAAGATTTTAATTCTTGATGAAGCAACTGCTGCAATGGACACAAACACGGAAAGAAAAATTCAGCAGTCAATTTCTGAACTGAAAAAGGGAAGAACAACTATTGCAATTGCACACAGACTTTCAACGCTGAAAGATGCAGACAAAATTGCGGTAATATCAAACGGTGAGATTGTTGAATACGGAACCTTTGAAGAATTGATAAAACTCAAGGGTGAATATTATAACCTCTACAAAATACAAAACGATTTGCGAAAGCAAATGGCGTTAGGAACGGAGGATGAAAATGGACAATGAATTAACATGCTATCTTGATGCAGAAAAAATAATTTTCAGAACAAATGAAAATGGTTTTTGTATGATGGAATATGCAGATGAAATTTATAAAAGAGTAAACCTTCTGAAAACGTGTCCGCAGATTTCACCGCACAAATTTATTTGCGTTCAAAAAATGGATTCAACTGAAATCGGAATAATTAAAGACCTCAACGAGCTTGATGAAGAATCAAAAATTGTTGCGATTAATGAACTTGAAAAGAAATATTTTTTGCCTGAAATCACAAAGTTTGTTTCGATTAAAATTAAACCAGGTACAGCGTTTATGGATTGTATATTTGGAAACGTAAGAAAAAGCTTTGCTGTTCGTGACGTCAGCCACAATGTTTTTTATGTCGATAATCATACGGCAAGAATTAATGATTCTGACGGCAACAGATATATTGTAAACATTAACAAGCTCAACAAAAAAAGCAGAAAAATGATTGAACCACTTTTATATTGATTTTTTCGGAGATAAAATTATGTCACAACGAGTAAACACAATTGAATTTGATATTGATGAAAAAGGCTGTTTTTGTAACGGCCTGTTGTGCTTTGAAAACGGTGTCATAAAAAAATATGTAAACTCTCAATTGACCGGAGAATTTTCTCTTGAAAATATTGATGAGTTATGCAAAATTATTAACGTCGGCTGTGGAAGCCTTGAAATGAAAAAGAAAAATTGCGACGTTGACGAAAATATTGTTCTCTGTAATTTTTCAATGTCTTGCATAAAAGAAGTTTCTGAATTTAATAAGATGGTCAATTCTTATATTGAAACAGGTGAAACCCATAACGTTTATTTTGAAAACGGAAGATGTCCTCACTGTGGAAGACCTTATTTTCAAAACTCAAAAGAATGTTTATTCTGCACCAAAAAAGGTAATCTTCTCAAAAAGACTTTTAAAATGTTCAGGTCATATTTTATGGCAATTTTAAAAATTACAATTCTTTTGATTCTGTCAACTGTGATGACAATAATAAAACCCATTATTCAAGGAAACCTTATAGATAAATATTTCACAAGAACTGATGCTGTCAGTTTTGATGTGGCGTCAAAAGGATTGGTCAACTCAGTTCTGATTCTTGTCGGATTGTATTTGCTTGGTATGGCTTTGGGAACAGTTTCTTCAATTTTAATTGCAAAAGTAGGATGTTCATTTTCGCACGATCTGAGATGCAGACTGTTTGACAAGGTACAAAGAATGTCTATTTCTTCTGTGGCAAAACATACTAACGGAGAATTGATTCACAGAATATCAAACGACACTGAAAATGTTATGAATTTTTTTGTTTCCGAGGCAAGCAGACTTCTTGAAAGGTTTATAATATTTTTAATAGTCTTTATTGTTTTGTTTGTCACAAGCTACAAGCTGACAATTCTTGTTGTTTTGCCGATACCGATTGCTATATTTCTTTTTTACAAATCATCTGACAAAATGCATAAATACAACGCACAGCTCTGGCGAAGCGGGTCAAAAGAAGCCTCTGTTTTAAACGATATCATCAGGGGTATAAGATTAGTAAAAACTTTTGGCAACGAAGAAAAAGAAATTGCAAAATACTCAAAGGTGTCAGGAAGCTTTTGTAAAATGTCAATTATCAACGGAAGATTCTGGGCGCTGTTTGTTGAACCTGTTTCCTTTTTGATTGCAATAGGTGAGATTCTTGTTTTGATTATAGGCGGCAAAATGGTTATAGACGGAGAGCTTTCTCTCGGAAGTTTTGTCAGCTTCAATCTCTATCTTGCACATCTTTATTCTCCGTTGAGATGGATGTCAGGTTTGCCGAGAAGATTTTCAAATGCAACAACAAGTCTTGTAAAAATCTTTGATATTCTTGATGAAGAAATTGATGTCGAGAATTCCGAAAAAAGCATAACTGAAATTAATAGTGGAGATATCGTTTTTGAAAATGTTTCTTTCGGCTACAAATCCTATGAACCTGTTCTGAAAAACATTAACGTTACAATGCAGGAAGGAAAGATGTACGGACTTGTCGGCCATTCGGGTGCAGGAAAGTCAACGATGATAAATCTGATTATAAGATTGTTTGACCCCAACGAAGGAAAAATTTCTGTCGGTGGAATAAACCTGACGGATTATGACCAGAGAAGCTTCAGGAACAAAATCGGAGTTGTTTATCAGGACACTTATCTGTTCTCAGGCACGATTTATGACAATATTAAATATTCGTCAGAAAACGCTTCGATGGAGGAAATAATAAATTCTGCAAAAATTGCAAATGCACACGATTTTATTATGCGATTGCCTGACGGATACAACACAGTTATCGGCGAAAACGGTTACAGGCTGTCAGGTGGAGAAAGACAAAGATTGGCGATTGCCCGTGCAGTTCTCAAAGATCCGCAGATTTTAATACTTGACGAAGCAACAAGCGCACTTGACCCTGAAACGGAAGAACTGATTCAACAGGCGCTCGGACGACTTGTCAAGGGTAGAACGACAGTTGCAATTGCTCACAGACTTTCAACGTTGCGTCATGCAGACAAACTTATTGTGATTGAAAACGGTGAGATTGCAGAAATGGGAACGCACGTTGACCTTCTCAGAGAAAGAGGAATTTACTACGATCTCGTTATGGCACAAAAGCAACTGACCAGAAGAGAAAAATAAAAAACAATATAAAACAAAAGCCATATTGCAAAACGCAATATGGCTTTTATACATATTATAATATTTTGTTGAATTATAATTTTTCAATATAATCTGCTGCTTCGAGAATAGACTTGTCTTCTGCGAGTTCAACGGAACCTTTGTCAACAAGGTTTGCAGTTGCAGGATTGATGCCCATTTTTGCAAGAACGGGAACGCCGAGTTCTTTTGCAATTTCGTCAGCCTTGCTTTCACCAAAAACGCTGATTTTCTTTTTGCAGTCGGGACATTCAAGATAGCTCATATTTTCAACAATACCGATTATCGGAATATTCATCAACTGTGCCATGTTAGAAGCTTTCTTGACAATCATCTTTACAAGGTCCTGAGGAGTTGTAACGATAACGATGCCGTCAATTTTAAGTGACTGGAAAACTGTGAGAGTAACATCGCCTGTTCCGGGAGGCATATCAATAAACATATAGTCCACATCGCCCCATGCAACATTGCTCCAGAATTGCTGAACCATACCGGAAATTACAGGCCCTCTCCAGACGACAGGTTTTTCTTCGTCTTCAAGAAGAAGGTTTACGCTCATAATTTTTGTTCCGAGTTTTGATTCTGCAGGGAAAAGACACTCTTCGTTTCCTTTTGCCATTTCGTGAATACCAAAAGCTTTCGGAATAGAAGGTCCTGTAATATCTGCGTCCATAATGGCAGTGTTGTAACCTCTTGTTTTCATTGCAGTTGCAAGAAGGGAAGTGACAAGTGATTTACCTACGCCACCTTTTCCGCTCACAACCCCGATTACTTTCTTTACATTGCTGTATTGATTAAGCGGAATGTGCAAATCCTTACTTTCACACTTTGATGAACAACTTGAACAGTTGCCGCTACAATTTTCACTCATAAAATCATCTCCGAATAATATTTTTAACAATTATACTACTATTAAAACAAATTTACAACCATTATTATGAGATAAAATTAATTGTTTTATTATTATACATAAGAGTATATGTCAAATGTTACAAATAAGTTACAACAGAAAACAGGGTGATTTGTGGAATGTCACGTTTTTAAAAAAATTAAAAAAAATTTCGCAAAAACCTTGATTTACCTTGACAAGTATGGTAGAATATCAGAGTACGTAATAAAGGGTTTGGGTATAACTATGCCCTTTTATACCGTAAATGATGTGCGATGATGCGGGAGGTGGCCGTCCGTGAGACGGGAAATTTCCGCGGAGTATGTCCGATTTTAAACCGGGCGAAAGAATATCCGGCAGTTGCCGTGTCCGTATCCCTTTGGGCATGGTGCGCTTTGTCGGAAGCTTTTTACACTTTCCCGGAACAAAAAAGTTTCGGCTTTTAAAAAAGAGAAGCGCGAAACACCCGGGTGAGTTTGAACAAAAAGCGTTGCCCGCCAATCTTAGTATAAGGAGGCAGACAGAAATGGCAGTCAAGGGAAAAATCAGAATCAGACTGAAAGGCTATGACCACAGTGTTGTAGACAAAGCAGCAGAAAAGATCGTAGAAACAGCAAAGCGCACAAACGCACAGGTTTCAGGTCCGGTACCGCTCCCGACAGAAAAAGAAGTTGTAACGGTACTTCGCGCAGTTCACAAATACAAAGATAGCCGTGAACAGTTTGAGCAGCACACACACAAAAGGCTTATCGACATTATCAGACCTTCAAACAAAACTGTTGAAGCTCTGACAGGTCTTGAGCTTCCTGTCGGTGTAGAGATCGAAATTAAACTTTAATTTCAGCCGAAACTCACATCGAAAGGTCATGTTGGGGAAACTCAACCAATAACCAAAGGAGGAAAAAAATAATGAAAAAAGGTCTTATCGGCAAGAAAATCGGCATGACACAGATCTTTGACGAAAAAGGAAAAGTAATTCCTGTAACAGTCGTTGAAGCAGGTCCGTGCCCGGTCGTACAAATCAAAACAGTTGAAAACGACGGATACAACGCAGTTCAGCTCGGATTTGGCGACAAAAAACCACAGAGAGTAAACAAACCTATGGCAAAACATTTTGCAAAGGCTGACGTTGCTCCTAAAAAGGTATTGAGAGAATTCAGATTCTCCGATATCACAGTAAATACCGGCGACATTCTTAAAGTTGATGTTTTCGAAAAAGGCGACATCATTGATGTAGTTGGTACAAGTAAAGGTAAGGGAACAGCAGGCGCTATCAAGAGATGGAATTTCAGCAGATTGAAAGAAACTCATGGTACAGGTCCTAATGCAAGACATGCTGGTTCACTTGGTGCATGTTCAGATCCATCCAGAGTTTACAAAGGAAAGAAACTCGCAGGACATCTTGGATGCGAACGTGTAACAGTTCAGAATTTGGAAGTTGTCAAAATTGATGTGGAAAACAACCTCATCGCTATTAAAGGTGCAATCCCTGGTCCAAAGGGCGGCATCGTAATAGTAAAAGACAGCGTAAAAAAAGCGTAAGGAGGGAATAAGAAATGCCTAACGTATCAATATTTGATATGACCGGCAAGAAAGTCGGCACACAGGAGCTTGCAGAATCAGTTTTCGGAATTGAACCGAATATGTCAGTAATGCACCTTATGGTAGTCAATTATCTTGCTAACCAGCGTCAGGGCACACAGTCAACCCTCACGCGTTCCGAAGTTAGTGGCGGTGGCAAAAAGCCATGGCGTCAGAAAGGTACAGGACGTGCAAGACAGGGTTCAACCCGTTCACCGCAGTGGTATCATGGCGGAATCGCACACGGTCCTAAACCAAGAAGCTACAACTTCACTGTAAACAAGAAAGTCAGAAGACTTGCAATGAAGTCAGCTCTTTCAGCAAAAGTTGCAGATGAAGAAATGATAGTTCTTGACAAACTTGAACTTGCTGAAATCAAAACAAAGGAAGTTGCAAAAGTACTTTCTTCACTTGAAACAGGCAAAAAAGTTCTTATCGTTCTTCCTGAAAAGAACGACGTTGTTTACAGAAGCGCTCGCAACATCGCAGGCGTAAAAACAACACTTGTTAGTACATTAAATGTATACGACATTCTTAACTGCGATACAATCGTAGTACTTAAAGATGCAGTTGCAAAAATCGAGGAGGTATATGCATGAGTAAATTAGCACAGGACATTATCCTCCGTCCGATAATCACAGAGGAAAGCATGATGTATGTTTCAGAAAAGAAATATACATTCAAAGTTGCCAAAAATGCAAACAAAATTGAAATTGCTAAGGCAATTGAAGAACTCTTCGGAGTTAAAGTTGCTAAAGTAAACACAATGAACTGCTTGGGCAAACACAGAAGACAAGGCTATACAGAAGGCTACACAGCTTCCTGGAAAAAAGCTATTGTTACCCTCACAGAAGATTCAAAAACAATTGATTTCTTCGATGGAATGATGTAATTTAAAAAACTAACTAAAAAACCCGGCGGTAATGTATGGAGAGTGACATTCTCCGCGAAGCCGCTATGAGGAGTGTGAATAATAATGTCAATCAGGGTCTACAAACCGACCACAAACGCAAGACGTAACATGTCTGTGACAGATTATTCCGAATTGTCAAAAGTTGCTCCTGAAAGAAGCCTTTTAGAGCCTCTTAACAAAAAATCAGGACGTAACAGCTACGGAAGAATCACAGTTCGCCACAGAGGTGGCGGAAACCACAAAAAATATCGTGTTATCGACTTCAAGAGAGACAAGTACGATGTATATGGTACAGTAGAAACTCTTGAATACGATCCAAACCGTTCAGCACACATTTCTCTTATTAAATATGAAGACGGCGACAAGAGATATATTCTTGCACCTGTCGGACTTAAAGTAGGAGATAAAATTGTTGCAGGAGAAAGTGCAGATATTAAAGTAGGAAACGCACTTCCACTTACA
Source organism: Clostridia bacterium (assembly GCA_017380115.1). GTDB lineage: Bacteria > Bacillota > Clostridia > Oscillospirales > Acutalibacteraceae > SIG575. The sequence goes on from JAFOEP010000115.1 coordinate 17,529, forward strand.
AATATCCCAACAGGTACTTTCGTACACAACGTTGAACTTAATCCGGGCAGAGGCGGACAGCTTGCTCGTGCAGCAGGTAACGCAGCTCAGCTTATGGCTAAGGAAAACGGCATGGCATTGCTTCGTTTGCCATCAGGCGAACTTCGTAATGTTTCTGCAAAATGTATGGCAACAATCGGACAGGTTGGAAACATTGACCACGAAAACGTAAAAATCGGTAAAGCAGGTCGTAAACGTCATATGGGCTGGAGACCTACAGTCCGCGGTTCAGTAATGAACCCATGCGACCATCCGCACGGTGGTGGTGAAGGTAAATCACCAATCGGACGTCCAGGTCCGTGCACACCTTGGGGCAAACCTGCTCTTGGTTACAAGACACGTTCTAAGAAGAACAAATCCGATAAATTTATCGTAAGACGTCGTAACGGCAAGTAAGTTGTGAAAGGAGCTATTTATAATGGGTAGAAGCGTTAAAAAAGGACCTTTCGTGCAACCGAAGCTGCTCGAGAGAGTCAAGGAAATGAACGAAAAAGGCGAAAAAATCGTTCTTAAAACATGGAGTAGAAGCTCAACAATTTTCCCTGACTTTGTCGGTCATACATTCGCTGTTCATGATGGACGCAAACACGTTCCGGTATATGTAACAGAGGATATGGTAGGACACAAGTTGGGAGAGTTTGCTCCTACAAGAACCTTCAGAGGTCATGCAGGTTCTAAAACATCAAATTCAGGCAAGTAATCAGTCGAAAGGAGTGTGTAAATTATGCAAGCTACTGCGAAAGTAACTTATGTACGTATCTCACCTCGTAAAGTTCAGATCGTACTTGACTTAATCCGCAAACAGCCGGCAGACAAAGCAATGGCTATCCTCGAACACACGCCCAAGGCTGCGTGTGAACCGCTGATCAAATTATTGAAATCAGCAATTGCCAATGCACAAAACAATTACAATATGGATGTTTCCAGACTTTATGTTGCAGAATGCAACGTTGGGGCCGGACCTATCCTTAAAAGAATCAGACCAAGAGCTCAGGGTCGTGCATATAGAATCAACAAAAGAACTTCGCACATCACTCTTACGCTCAAGGAAATGGAATAAGTAAGGAGGAGGTAGAACAATGGGCCAGAAAATTCATCCGACCGGATTGAGAATAGGCGTTATCAAAGATTGGGAATCTCGTTGGTATTCAAACAAAAAAGAATTCGGCGATACACTCGTTTCAGACTATGAATTGAGAGAATTCCTTCTTGAAACACTTGCTCCTGCCGGTGTTCCGAAAGTTGAAATTGAACGTGACGCAAAACGTGTACGTATCAATATCCACTGCGCAAAACCAGGTCTTGTAATAGGCCGTGGCGGTGCAGAAATTGAAAAGCTTAAAGAGCTTTGCAAGAAAAAAATCGGCGGTGAAAAAGAGGTTTCTCTTAACATCGTTGAAATCAAACACCCTGATCTCAACGCACAGCTTGTTGCGGAAAATATTGCATCACAGCTTGAAAGAAGAATTTCATTCCGTAGAGCACTTAAACAGTCAATCGGACGTGCAATGAAACTCGGTGCAAAGGGTATCAAAACTCAGGTATCAGGCCGTATCGGAGGCGCTGAAATTGCAAGAACAGAAAGTTACCATGAAGGTACTATTCCGCTTCAGACACTCAGAGCCGACATCGACTACGGATTTGCAGAAGCTAAAACAACTTACGGCCGTATCGGCGTAAAAGTTTGGCTTTACAGAGGCGAAGTACTTCACGAATCTCGTAACACAAATCGTCGTGAACGTCGCAGACCTCGTAGGGAAGGAGGAGCTAAATAATGTTAATGCCAAAGCGTGTTAAACACCGCAGAGTCCAGAGAGGACGTTTGACAGGTAAAGCTCTTCGAGGCAATAAGGTAACTTACGGTGATTTCGGTCTTGTTGCAACAGAACCATCATGGGTAACAGCAAACCAGATCGAAGCAGCCCGTATCGCTATGACAAGATATATCAAACGTGGCGGACAGGTATGGATCAAAATTTTCCCGGATAAGCCGATAACAGAAAAACCGGCTGAAACTCGAATGGGTTCCGGTAAAGGTTCACCTGAATACTGGGTAGCCGTTGTTAAGCCCGGCAGAGTAATGTTTGAAATTGCCGGAGTTGAAGAGCATGTTGCTCGTGAGGCTATGCGTCTTGCAGCAATGAAGCTCCCAATCAAGTGTAAATTTGTAACAAAGAAAGAACAGGGTGGTGAGCAATAATGAAAGCCAGTGAAATCAGAAAACTTTCAGCAAAAGAGCTGGATGCTAAGCTTCTTGAGTTAAAAGATGAGCTTTTTAAACTGCGCTTCCAGCAGGCCATCAACCAGCTTGATAATCCAATGCGTATTAACGCCGTAAAGAAAGATATTGCAAGAATCAAAACAGTTCAGCGTGATATCGAACTCCACGGCGCTCAGTCGTAAGGA
>JAFOEP010000116.1 GCA_017380115.1 Clostridia bacterium
GGGACAATGGATTGTTTTCGTATACGCTATTCCGATTATGTCAATAGCGACTCTCATATTCAGCGAAATTTTTCATTGGAAAATATCATCCGTATTGTCGGTATCACTTTTAATATGGGGACTAACTATTTCTTTTCATCTGTCATCAATTGTCTTTATGTTTTCAATCCCCAAGATAACGCTTGTTTATCTTATACCTGCCGTTTTTCAGGTACTTGTTTGTTTATGGTATCTTTTAAGATTCTACAAATTGAAAAAAATGTAAAAAATTCAGGAGCTTTTATTCGCGTCGGACATAGAAGCTCCTGTTTTTTTTATATCTGTTTAATTGTTTTTATAACTGATCTGTTATAAAACTTTGGCAAGGAAAGATTTGAGTCTTTCACTTTTTGGATTGTCAAATATTTCGTCAGGTGTACCCTCTTCAACTATTTTACCTTCATCCATAAAAATGACTCTGTTTCCGACTTCTCTTGCAAATCCCATCTCGTGAGTCACGATAACCATTGTTGTTCCCGATTCTGCAAGTTTTTTCATAACATCAAGAACTTCGCCAACCATTTCAGGGTCAAGCGCACTTGTCGGTTCATCAAAAAGCATTACATCAGGTTCCATGCACAAAGCTCTGACGATTGCAATTCTTTGTTTCTGTCCACCCGAAAGTTGACTCGGATATGAATTTTCTCTGTCAGACAATCCTACAATTTCAAGCAATTCTCTTTCTTTACTCTCTGCTTCTTCTTTTGATTTTTTCAGAAGTTTTATTGGTGCGAGAGTCATATTCTTCATTATTGTCATATGTGGGAAAAGGTTGAAATGTTGAAAAACCATACCCATCTTCTGACGATACAAATTAATATTTTGCTTTGGGTCGCAAATATTTATACCTTCAAACGTAATTTTTCCGCCTGTTGGCATTTCAAGGAGATTCAAAGAGCGAAGAAATGTTGATTTGCCGCTTCCTGAAGGCCCGATAATTACAACAACATCACCTTTGTTGATTTTTGTTGAAACGCCGTCAATTGCTTTTATTTTTCCATTTTTATAATGCTTTTGCAAATCTTTAACTTCAAACACATTATCTTTCACTGTTTCTCAACCTCCTCTCAATTCTTGTAAAGACATTGGTAAGAATGATAACAGAAATAAGGTATATTATCGCAACTGCGATAAGAGGCACAAATGCCTCAAACGTACGTCCTCTGATCAAGTCACCCGCTTTGGTCAGGTCCATAATTCCGACATAACCTGCAATCGATGTTTCTTTTAAAACTGCAATAACTTCATTCAGAAGTGTCGGCAATACTGTCTTGAATGCTTGTGGGATAACAATATGTATCATTGTCTGAGGATAATTGAATCCTAAGGAACGTCCCGCTTCAAACTGACCTTCGTCAATTGACATAATTCCTCCTCGGAATATTTCGGCAACGTATGCACCCGAATTGAATCCAAATGCTATGATTGCAACAAGAACGCTACTCTTTTGAGAAATAAGAATGACAAAATACCATATCATCAACTGAACAACAACAGGTACGCCTCTGACAACAGTGATATATATTTTACAAATTGCATTGACTATTTTCATCAACACATATCCGATACCACCTTTTTGTTTGAGAGATTCACTGTTTTTGTCATAAGACGAACGAATCATCGCAAGAATAATTCCGATAATAAAACCTAAAACAATTGCACTAAAAGTTATAACAATTGAATTGATGAAACCGTCTCTGAGCCATTCCCAATAGTTGTTGTTAATGAAACACAACTCAAATTTTTCCACAAGCGTTGTTAACATTTCTTTCAGAGCAACGCACCTCCTATAATTATAGATAAAGGGCGACATTCTGCCGCCCTTTATCAAGTTTTATTGTTCAATAAATTAAGCTTTAATATATTTGTCAACGATTGACTTGATTGTACCGTCTTTTTCAAGTTCGTCAAGAGCTTTATTGATTTTTTCAAGCAATTCATTGTTTTCTTTTGAAACTGCAATAGCGTATTCTTCTTCTACCCATGCACCATCAAGGATAGTAAGACCTTTGTTTGAGTTTACAAAGCTCTTTGCAGGTTCATTGTCAATGATAACTGCGTTAACTTTTCCTGCTACAAGTGCCTGAACTGCATCAGCGCCAACTTTGTAACGAATAACGTTTGCTTCACCGTAACCGCCTTTTTCAGGTGTGTCAGAAGCATAAATGTCACCTGTTGTGTCCTGCTGTACGCCATATTTCATTGTTCCGTCATCTTTGAGGTCGTCAAGTGATTTAATTGCTGAACCTTCTTTAACAATTACTACCTGTTTTGCTTTTTGATATGTTTTTGAGAAATTAACGCTCTGTTTTCTTTCTTCAGTAACTGTCATACCAGCCATACCCATATCAAATTTGCCTGTCTGAACACCGCCGATAATTGAACCGAATTCAACGTCTTCAATTTTAAGTTCCATGCCAAGTTTTTCTGCAATTTTTTCTGCAATTTCTACGTCGATGCCTGCAAAACTGTCCCCATCTTTATATTCATAAGGAGGGAAAGCTGCGTTTGTAGCCATAACAAGTGTTTCTTTTTCTGTTTCACCTTTTGTGCCACATCCTGCAAACAATGCAACCATAGATACTGCAATAATTGCAGCGAGAGTTAATGCAATAATTTTTTTCATAACAAATACTCCTTTTCTTTATCTTTTATATACACAATTATACATTGTATATTTATAAAAGTCAACAATTTTTGAATATTTATTTAATTTTATGCAATATACAAGCAATAATATTCATTTTTTCTGAATTAAAATGCAAAATTAGTCAATAATTTCACCCATAAGTCCTGCTGTTGACAATGCAGCGTTTGCTTCATCTGTATCAATATGCATTGCAAGAGCATAAGCAGGATTAACTCTGACAACAACATCACCGAAAACAAGTTTTCTGCCGTCTGTGTCAAGTTTAACATTTACAACCTGATTATCTTTCAAGCCGTATTTTTCAGCGTCTTCCGGAGTTGCATGAATATGTCTTTTTGCAACAATTACGCCTTCTGTGAGTTCAACTTCACCCTTAGGGCCTACAAGTTTACAGCTACCGCTTCCTGCAATATCTCCTGATTCACGGATTGGAGCTTTAACTCCTATTGTACGTGCATCTGTTGCTGAAAGTTCAACCTGAGTTTCTTTACGTACAGGGCCAAGGATTGAAACTGCAGGGAAACTGCTTTTTGCACCTATAACCTGTACTCTTTCTTCGCATGAGAATTGTCCCGGCTGAGAAAGGTTGTTTTTCGGTGTCAATTCATATCCTTCTCCGAAAAGTATTTCAAGGTCTTTCTGAGAAATGTGTAAATGTCTTGCTGATGTTTCAATAATAACTTCTTTTTTCATATCTTTTTCCCTTCCAATATTTCTAATATATTTTATATGATACTCCTTTTTTTTCTTTTTTTCAAGTGAAACAGGTGAAAAAGTTTATAATATATGTTAAAATATAGTCATAGTTTGTAAAAGGAGAATAAGCAATGTATAACAATTGGGAAAAATTAGAAGAAGATTGCAGAAAATGCGACAAATGTGACCTTTGCAAGACAAGAACAAACCTTGTTTTTGGCATTGGCAACAGAAACGCAGATGTTTTGTTTGTCGGAGAAGGACCTGGAGAAAACGAAGATTTACAAGGTGAGCCTTTTGTTGGCAGAAGTGGCAAATTGCTCGATTCAATGCTTAAATGTATTGACCTTGACAGAAATGAAAACATTTACATAGCCAACATAGTCAAATGCCGTCCACCAAAAAACAGAGACCCTCTCCCGCAAGAACAGGACATTTGTATTGAATGGTTGCGTGAACAAGTTCGTCTTATCAAACCAAAAATTATTGTCTGTCTTGGCAGAGTTTCTGCCCAGAGACTTATTTCTCCTGATTTTAAAGTCACGCAGCAGCACGGTGAATTTATAGAAAAAAACGGTATACTTTTTATGGGCACTTTCCACCCTGCCGCACTTTTAAGAAATCCCAACAATAAACCTCTGGCTTTTGAAGATTTTATCAAATTAAGAGACAAACTAACAAAATAAAAAAATGGATTATGAGTCGCATTAAACTCATAATCCATTATTTATTTTTATCAAAATTATGAAATCTTTACTTTAACATTTGCTCTGTCAACTTTTATCGTTTGGTCACGGTCAACAAAGTTCATATCAACTGTGTCATTTTTGCATCTGCCTACTGCAAGAATACCTTTCACGCAATCTGTTGTTTTCTGGAAATCAGGGCTTATAAATATCTTGCCTTCCGTCGAAGTTACGCCACTCTTAACCTTGAGAGTGAATGTGACAATAGTTTCTTCATTTGTCAACTGTACAGGTGTTCTGCTTTCAGAAACATCAACTGCCCATGAAGCGTATGCAATTTTCCATTTTTTCATAACATCGCTTTGTGTCCAATATGACGGATTGTTGTTTCTTGAATACATCGAAGAAACGGATTTCCAGTTGCCGTTGGTTTTATATGTTTTTGAAAGCTGTCCTTCAAATGTCAGATATGACGAAACATCAGAAGAACTTGTGTTCATCATTTCAAACACATCTGAATCATATATAACAGGAAGCATTACAGTGAAAATTCTGTAATTTGTTTTAAGCGCAACGCTGACTTTGATTTCATCTCCTGCTTTTGCAGTAGTTTTATCTGTTGTAATTTTAAAATCAGCAACATATTTCTTTTCTGCCGAAACATCTATCGGGGTTGTCGGTTTAACCGTGGTAGGTTTAGTTGTGGTCGGTTTCGTTGTTGCAGAAGATGACGACGGTTTAGTTGTATTTGGTTTCTTTGTTGTAGAAACTGACGGTTTTGCTGTTGTGGTAGTTGTCTTATTTTCAGCTGTAGTTTTTTCTGCTTCTTTGCCTGTGCTGACAGTGATTGTGACTACCGTGCCTGCCTTTGCTTTTGTACCGGCTTTAAGTGACTGGCTGATTACTGCTCCTTTTGAAACAACGTTACTGTTTGCTTCCAGCACTTTGACTTTGAAGCCTCTTGCTTCAAGCAATTCTTTTGCGTCACTCTGTGTTCTGAATGTTACATTCGGAACAACAATTTCAGCATTTTTCTGGCTACCCTTGCTCACAACAACTTCAACTGTCTGATTATCCTTGTTGAATTTCTGGCTTATTATTATGCCTTCATCAACTTTGTCGTTGTATTCTTCAGCAGCTATCACCATTTTAAGTCCTTTTTGTTCAATGGTTTTCTTTGCTTCACTTTTGTTCATTTTTACAACGTCAGGAGCTTCGTTTACGATATCCTTCTCAGTTGTATCGCTGTCCTGCGAACCTTTGCTGACAGTAATTGTGACTGTATCTCCGCTCATCGCTGAGCCTGAAACAGATTGGCTTATGACAGAACCTTTCGGCACTTCATCGTTAAATTCTTCTTTAACAGTAACTTTTGCGCCTGATTCTTCAATTTTTTCTATTGCCAGATCTTTTGAATGGTCTGTAACATCGGGAACTTCAATTTTATAAGACTTTTCGCTTATAACTACACTGATGATTCCGTTTTCTTCAAGCTTATCACCTGCTGACGGATTTTGAGACAATACTGTATTTTCGTCAACATCATTACGCACTTCTGTATCCTTGACAAAAATTGTCAACCCATTTTCCACAAGCTTTTCAGATGCTTCTTCAAGGCTCATATCAACTATTTTCGGTACTTCAACCTTTGATTTGAAAGCCTCACAGAAAAAGAGGGTAGCAACAACAATTATAACAATAGAAACAGGAAGAATAATTTTCACTGCTTTCGGTAATTTTGAAATAAAGTTTTTCAAATAAATCTCTCCTTTCAAAACAATGTATATGTTTTGATTTACACCCAAAATGATTATATCACATCAAAAAAAATATATCAACAATAAAAATTTATAAACATATTCCATTTTTTAAAGTTTTAGTGTATAATAGAAAATGGTTATTTGTTTTGTGAAGGAGTTTTAAAATGAGTTATATGGTGAATCCCCAGGCCTGGGGCGCTGTATTCCCCGTGCCTGTTGACGTTGTTGACAAAAATATTCGTCTTGCCGGCGCAGTACAGTTGAAAGTGTTGCTCTGGATGTTACGCCACAGCACCAACGGAATTGACATAGAAAAACTTCATGAAGATATCGGTATTTCCAAAGTTGATGCCGAAGACGCTTTGCATTATTGGATAGAAGCCGGTATCATCATTTCTGACAACAATGTTTCCCCAATCAAAATGCAAAGTGAAATTTCTCACAACGAAACAAAGAAAACTTCTCCCGTAACCGAAAGAAAAAAAGATATTCCTTACATAAAACCTAATATGAATCAGATTGTTGCAAGATGCACCGAAAATCCTGAAATTAAAGATATGTTTTCCGAAGTTCAGTCTATCCTCTCGAAAACTATCGGTCATGACGGTCAAAGCACCTTGCTTATGCTGCATGACAGCTACGGTTTGCCGGTTGAAGTTATATTAATGCTTGTTGAATATTGTTCTTCAATAGGCAAGGATTCTTTTGTATACATCTCCAAGGTCGGAAGAGATTGGGGAGAAAAAGAAATTGATACGATCGAAAAGGCCGACGAACAAATCAGTTGTCTGAGGACAAGCAATTCACTTTGGAATGAATTGAGACAACTTGCAGGAATACAAACTCCAAAACCCACAAACATTCAGGTTAAATTCCTTAACGAATGGAAAAATGAACTTGGTTTTGATATTGATATGATTTTTTCTGCTTATGAAGAAATGGCAAACAACTGTTCAAGAATCAGTTTTCCATATATGGATAAAGTTCTGAAAAACTGGTACAGCGACAATATTAAATCTGTTGACGACTTAGAAAAGCATAAGTCAGCCCGTCAGAAATCTGCATCAGCTTCAAAATCGTCCAATCAGGCGTCTTACGATATTGACGAGTTTACAAAACGTGCTTTAAATGATCCGTTAATTTATAAAAAGAAGGAGGACAAATGATGTCATACAGTACAAAGGTTTTCAAAAAAGCTTCTGATGTTATAACAAACAGACGTCTTGCCGCCGAAAATGAACAGGCAAGAAAGCATCAGGAATGTGTTACTATTTCTCCTGAAATCAGTGTCCTCGAAAAAGAAATGGCTCAATGTGCTCTTGATGCACCAAAAGCTATCGGTATGAAAAACAATGCAGATGAGTTCATTAAA
>JAFOEP010000117.1 GCA_017380115.1 Clostridia bacterium
ATAGGCTCACCTCTTGCTAAAATCGGTATTGAAATCACCGATTCTATCTACGTTGTACTCAATATGCTTATTATGACACGTGTTGACCTCAAGGTTCTCACAGTTCTTGGCGACAGCAATGACTGGGTTCGCGGTCTTCACTGCCGTTGCGATATTGACGAAGAAAAGAGATATATTTGTCAGTTTCCACAGGACAACACAATTATTTCTGTTAACTCAGGTTACGGCGGAAACGTACTTCTTGGTAAAAAATGTTTTGCTCTCAGAATTGCATCATATCAAGGTAAAAATGAAGGCTGGATGGCAGAACATATGCTTATTCTTGGGGTTGAAAATCCTCAGGGAGAAGTTAAATATGTTTGTGCTGCATTCCCATCAGCTTGTGGTAAAACAAACCTTGCAATGATGGTACCACCTGCAATTTACAAAGAAAAAGGATATAAAGTATGGTGCGTAGGTGACGACATTTCATGGATCAGAAAAGGCGCAGACGGCAGACTTTATGCTATCAACCCTGAAAACGGATTCTTTGGTGTTGCACCTGGAACAAATGAAAAATCAAACCCGAATGCACTTGCATCAACAAAACAGGGTACAATTTTCACAAACGTTGCTCATAACCTTGACGATAACACAGTATGGTGGGAAGGTCTTGACAAGAATCCACCTGAAAATGCAATCGAATGGAAAGGTGGCGAATGGAACGGTAAAACAAGCGAAGAAAAAGGCGCACATCCAAACAGCCGTTTCACAGCTCCTGCAAAGAATTGTCCTTGCATCAGCAGCGAATTTGAAAATCCGGCAGGCGTTCCGATTTCTGCTATTATATTTGGCGGACGTCGTGCAATGCTCACTCCACTTGTATATCAGTCAAGAGACTGGAACCACGGTGTATTTATTGGTTCAATTATGGCATCAGAAACAACAGCAGCTGCAACAGGTGCAGTAGGTGTTGTTCGTCGTGACCCAATGGCAATGCTTCCATTCTGTGGATATCATATGGCAGATTATTGGCAGCATTGGATTGACATCGGTGAAACACTTGATGCAGACAAAGCACCGAAAATCTTTAATGTTAACTGGTTCAGAAAAGATGCAGAAGGCAACTTTATGTGGCCTGGATTTGGCGACAACCTTCGTGTACTTGAATGGATTCTTGACCGTTGCGAAGGAAAAGTTGACGCAGAAGAAACAGCAATCGGATATCTTCCAAAAGCAGAAGACATCAATATTGAAGGACTTGAAGGCAAAGTTACAATTGATAGCCTTAAAAGCATTCTTGACGTTGACAAAGATCTTTGGATGGAAGAAACAAAAGGTATTGCAGAATTTTATGAAAAATTTGGCGACAAACTTCCTGCAAAGATTAAAGAAGAATACGAAAACCTCGTTAACAACCTCAAATAATTACAATTTCAATTCATTGAGCGTGTTAGTATATGCTGACACGCTTTTTGTTTTAAAATTATTTGACTTTTTAAATAAAGTGTATTATAATAAATTTAATATTAAAAAGTAATGATAAGCAGAGTGAATATGGCTACGGACAGAGAAGAAACATAAGCTGAGAGTTTCCACGAAAAGCGTATTTGCAGCCGGCTTTGAACTGTTGCGTGACGAACGCAAACGTACCCCGCGTTAAGGGAAGTCATTTGACACTAAGGTGGTGCTTTTTGCACAATTTGGGTGGTACCGCAGGAAGATCCTGTCCCAAGATTGATGCAAGAGGCATATTTTTTTTGAAAGGACGATTATAACTATGCAATGGACAGGCTTGAACGAACTCAGAGAAAAATACTTATCATTTTTTGAAAGCAAGGGACATTTACGTCTTGACTCATTCTCTCTTGTACCTCAGGGAGATAAAAGTTTGCTTTTGATAAACTCAGGAATGGCACCTATGAAAAAATATTTCACAGGGGAAGTAACTCCACCCAGAAACAGAGTTACAACTTGCCAGAAATGTATCAGAACACCTGATATTGAAAGCGTAGGAAAAACAGCAAGACACGGAACATATTTTGAAATGCTCGGCAATTTCTCGTTTGGAGATTACTTCAAAAACGAAGCAACTGCATGGGCATGGGAATTTTTTACAGAAGTTCTTGAATTGCCGGTAGAAAAGCTTTATTGCAGTATATATGAAGAAGACGATGAAGCTTATGATATATGGACAAAGAAGGTAGGCGTAGACCCTTCACATATAAAAAGACTTGGAAAAGCAGACAATTTCTGGGAACACGGGGCAGGGCCATGCGGACCATGTTCTGAAATCTATTTTGACAGAGGAGAAGAATATGGATGTGGTTCTTCTGATTGTGGAGTGGGTTGCGAATGTGACAGATTTATGGAAGTATGGAATCTTGTTTTTACACAGTTTTCAAACGACGGTGAAGGAAATTATTCTAAACTTGACAGATGTAATATTGACACAGGAATGGGTCTCGAAAGACTTGCATGTGTAATGCAGGGCGTTGACAATTTGTTTGAGGTTGATACAGTTCAGAATATTATGAAACATATAATGGACATCTCAAACATCAAGTATCATGAAGACAGTAAAAATGATATATCTCTCAGAGTTATAACTGACCATATAAGAAGCACAACCTTTATGATTGGTGATGGTGTTATGCCGTCAAATGAAGGAAAAGGTTATGTTTTGCGTAGACTTCTCAGAAGAGCTGCCCGTCACGGCAGACTTATCGGTATTGAACGACCGTTCCTTTCAGAAGTTTGTAAAACTGTTATCAAGGAAAATGAAACTGCATATCCTAACCTTGTTGAAAAAGCAGATTATATAACAAAAATAATAAAAGTTGAAGAAGAAAACTTTAACAAAACAATTGACTCAGGAATGCAACTTCTCAATGAAATGATTGAGAAAATGGATTCGAAAGTACTCAGCGGAAACGATGCATTCAAGCTTTCAGATACATTTGGATTCCCGATAGATTTGACAAAGGAAATTCTTGAAGAAAAGGGAATGAGCGTTGACGAAGAAGCATTTAACGAACTCGTTTTGCAACAGAGAAAACGTTCAAGAGATGCAAGAAAAGACGCCGGTGCAGAAGCATGGAAAGATGGCGGTCTTGATATGAGTGGCATTGAAAAAACAAAGTTTGTCGGATATACAGACTTTGAAAGCGATGCAAAAGTTATAGCACTCTATTCTGAAAATGAAAGAAAAGAATTTGTAGAAAACTCACAGGAAGCAGCAGTTATTCTTGACACTACTTCATTTTATGCAGAAAGTGGTGGACAGGTTGGTGATACAGGCAATATTGTCGTTGGTGACACAGTATTTGAAGTTACAAACACAATAAAAATTGCAGATGGTATCTTTGTTCATAACGGATATGTTGCAGAAGGTGAGGGACTCAAAGTCGGTGATACAGTCAGAACTGTCATCGACAAAGACAAACGTAAATCAACAATGAGAAACCATACGGCAGCACATCTTCTTCAAGGTGCATTAAGAAAAGTTCTCGGCACACACGTTGAACAGGCAGGACAGCTTGTAAATTGCAATGCTGTAAGATTTGACTTCACTCATTTTTCTGCATTGACAAATGAAGAAATTAAAGAAGTTGAAAAAATTGTAAATGAACAGATTCTGATGTCTTTGGAAGTTTCAATGACTGAAATGCCGATTGAAGAAGCAAAGAAAATGGGCGCTATGGCATTGTTTGGTGAAAAATACGGAGATATAGTCAGAGTAGTAAAAGCGGGAGATATTTCAGTTGAATTCTGCGGAGGAACTCACGTATCAAACACATCAAATCTTGGATTGTTTAAAATTGTGAGCGAAAGCTCTGTTGCAGCAGGTGTCAGAAGAATTGAAGCTGTGACAGGAACAGGTGTGCTTGACTATATTGAAAGCAATAAAGAAATATTGGTCAATGTTGCAAAAGCACTTAAAATGGATAACATCGGTTCAATTGAAAAACGAGCTGTTGGTCTGATGAATGATATCAAACAAAAAGAAAAAGAGATTGAGAAACTCAGCAGTGAACTTTCCTCAATCAAAGCATCAAGTATGACAGATAACGCACAGACAGTAGGAAACTTTAAGTTTGTAAGTGGAGTACTTGAAAATGTTTCAGCTGATGAACTTCGTGCTATGTGTGACAAAGCAAAAGATTCAAATGAAAATCTTATAATCCTTGTTGCAAGTAAAAACACCGATAAAGGAACAGTTTCGTTTGCAACAGCTTGTTCAAAAAATGCAGTTTCTCTTGGTGCACACGCAGGAAATATTGTCAGAGAAGTTGCAAAAGTAGCAGGAGGCTCCGGTGGCGGACGTCCTGACAGTGCAATGGCAGGAGGAAAGGATATTTCCAAAGCTGAAGAAGCAGTAAATTCTGCAATTGAAATAATCAAATCATTATAATAAACAGGTGAAATTATGAACGATTGTTTGTTTTGTAAAATAATAAAAGGCGAAATTCCGTCGTCAAAAGTATATGAAGACGAATATGTGTTCGCGTTTAATGACATAGACCCACAAGCACCGACACATATTCTTGTGATTCCTAAAGAACATATTACTTCTGCGGCAGAAATTGATGAAAGTAATAGTAAAGTAGTTTCAAAAATATTTGAAGCTATTGCAAAAATTGCAAAAGAAAACAATTTTGAAAATGGATTCAGGGTTGTTTCAAATATCGGAGAAAGTGCCGGACAAACAGTAAAACATCTTCATTTCCATATTCTTTCCGGCAGAGATATGACTTGGCCTCCGGGATGATTTTATGAAAAGTGAAAGCGGATACGTCAAAAGACCGTTAGCGCTGATAGGTCTGACATTTTTCCTGACAGTATGGTCGCTTACTACTTTTGGATACAGTCTTATTGCAATAATCCTACCGTTGTTGTTTTCGGCGGTGGGATTGACAATGATTTTGAAGTATAAAAAGAGGGCGATAATACTTGTTATGACGTTTGTAACATTTATGTCGGCCTGTTTATGCTTTTTTGTTGCAGACAGAAATCTGAAAAACGCATCAGACTTTTGCGGAGAAGACAGGATAATCAAAGGCAGCGTATATGATTATTATGAAGGCTTCGACGGAATAGTTTGTGAAATAAAAGCAGACAGTATAGATGGCATAGAAACAGATTTCAAAATAAAAGTAACTTTCCCACAATTAAAACCTGATGTAATTGTTAAATACGAAAATATTTCATTTACGGCAGACCTGACAAAGTTTGATGATTATAAGGATTCATATAATCGCAACAGCATTTCAGAAAAGATATATCTGTCGGGCAAATCTGAAATCAATCAATTTGAAAAGATAAGAAATCAACAGCACACACCGATGTATTATATCAATTTGTTGAGAGAAAAGATATGTAATGCTGTGATAAAGTTTTTGCCAAATGACTATGGTGGTCTGATTTTGTCGTTTGTTTTGGGTGAGAAAAGTTATCTTTCAAAACAGGTGATACAAAATTTTAAAATTTGTGGAATATCTCATCTGATGGCAGTGTCGGGATTGCACGTTTATACGTGGTCATCATATTTGTATTCATTTCTGATACATTACCTGTCAAGAAGAAAGGCGTCATTGATTGCAATTTGTTTTACTTTGTTTTTTATGGCGCTGACAGGCTTTTCACCATCTGTTGTCAGGGCAGGAATAATGATGATATGCGTATATGCAGGGCACATATTCTTTAAACAGTCAGATTCTCTCAATTCGTTAGGTCTTGCAGCCTTGATATTGCTGATAATCAATCCGTTTGCATCGACAAATATAAGCTTTATGTTGTCGTTTTCAGCGGCGCTCGGACTTGCTGCTTTTGGCGAAAGAATAAGTAAGACAACCCAAAAGGCAGAAGAAAAGTTTAAAAATAAAATAGTAAAAAAATTGTCTGAATTAATTACATCATCAATATCAACCTGCTTTATTGCAACTGTATTTACTTTGCCGATAATGGTATTTTATCTCGGTAATTTTTCACTTTTGAATTTTGCAGGAAACTTAGTTGCGGTAAATATCAGCATGTATATTATGATTATTGGCGGAATCGGTGCAATACTTTCTGCAATCATAGGTTTGTTAGGGCAACCATTCTTGTTTGTTGCAGGATTCTTGTCAAAAATACTTCTGAAAGCTATAAACTTTTTAGCGCAGTTTGATTTTTTATATTTTAACGTAGACAATAGTTATGTAAAAACATTAATAGTCGTTTTTGCAATATCGTTAATAGGCTTATATATTTATAAACCTTAAATCTATAAAAACAAAAAAGTAACAGCATTTATTTTTATAAACTTGTTTGTCATCAGTTTTGTTGTTGAATATATAATAAAATGTCTGGGAGTGATATGAAATGAGTTTGATAACTGAAAGTGATATTAAAAACCAAATAAAGTCAGGCGAATTTTCAAATCTCTATCTTGTTTATGGAAATGAACCGTATCTCAAACAGCATTATTGCAACAAGATGACACAAAAGGCAATCAATCGTGATTTTGCAGAGTTTAATTATCACATTTTTGACTCGAATGAAACTGATTTGAAAATAGTTTCTGAATATGTTGAAAGTTTGCCGATGATGGACGAAAGAAAATGTGTTGTTGTCAAAGATCTGAATCTTGGTTCACTCAATCAGGATCAGTTGAAAATATTTGAAGAAATAGTTTCAGATGTACCACAAAGCACAATGCTGATTTTCTGGATGCAGAATGTCGAAGTTGATGACAGAAAAAACGATAAATGGAAGAATATAATTAAAATCATAGATAAATACGGAAACGTGCTTGTGCTGAATAAAAAGACACTTTCAGATATAAAAAAGCTGTTAATCAAAGGTGCAAAAAACAGAAACAAAGAATTAAGTGCACAGATGGCAGAATACTTGGTAAGCCTTGTTGGCGATGACCTGAATATGCTGTTGAATGAACTTGAAAAGCTTTGCTTTTATTGCGATGGTACGACAATTGAAAAGAAAGATATAGATTTGATAGCTACAAAATCTGTTGAAGCATCGGTTTTTGATCTGGCAAATTTAATAATTAAAGGTGACAGAAATAACGCTTTTAAAACATTGTCATATCTTATAGCAAACAAAACGGAGCCTATAAATATCAATGCTTCGCTTATCAGTGCTTATGTTGATATGTATAGAGCAAAGGTTTATGTAACATCGGGGTTTTCTGCTCAGGAAGCTGCAAAATATTATAATTATAGAAATAAAGAATTCAGACTCACAAAAGCAAGCAGCAATGCGTCAAAAATGGATTTGCAACAATTACGCACCTGCCTTGATATTTTGGGAGAAACCGATATTTTGTTAAAAAGCACGTCAACAGACAAATTGATTTTACTTGAACAGATGATAGTGAAACTGATGTTGACTGCAAACGGTGAAAAAGTATGATAAAAATAAATGAAGTTGTAATTGTCGAGGGTAAATATGACAAGATAAAGCTCTCGTCAATTATTGATGCAACGATAATTACAACGGACGGGTTTGGAATATTTAAAAACAAAGAAAAGCAGAAATTGATAAAAAGACTTGCTGATGAGCGGGGCATTCTGATATTGACGGACAGTGATAGTGCAGGATTTGTCATCAGAGGCTTTTTGAAAGGTATTGTTGATAACGATAAAATCCGTCATGCATATATTCCTGATTTGTATGGAAAGGAAAAAAGAAAAACACAAGTTTCCGCTGAGGGTAAGCTCGGTGTTGAGGGCGTAAAAACTGAGATTATTGAAGAAAGTCTCAGGAAAGCAGGAGTAGAATGTAAAAAGGAAGAAAATAAAAAAACCATAAAAAAATCGGACTTGTATTCAGACGGGTTTTATGGAGTTGACAATTGTAACGAAAAGAGATTAAAACTGCAAAAAAGACTTGATTTGCCCGAGAATATGAATGCAAATTTACTTCTTGAAATGATAAATGTTTTTTTGAGTTATGATGAATACAAAGAAATTGTAAAGGAGCTGGAAGAATGAGAATAGGACACGGATACGATGTTCATAAGCTTGTCGAGGATAGAAAACTTATACTCGGTGGAGTTGAAATACCTTATGAAAAAGGGTTGCTTGGACATTCTGATGCTGATGTTTTGCTCCATGCAATAAGTGATGCATTGTTGGGTGCAACAGCAAAAGGTGATATAGGAAAACATTTCCCGGACAATGATGACAAATATCTTGGTGCAGACAGTTTAAAACTTCTTGAAGAAGTGGTGAAACTGATTGAAAATGACGGATATAAAATTGTGAACATTGATTCAACGGTTATTGCTCAAAGACCAAAGCTTCTGAACTACATTGACTCAATGAGAGAAAATGTTGCAAAAGCATGTAAAATTGACATAAATTGCGTGAACATAAAAGCTACAACGGAGGAAAAACTCGGCTTTACGGGTGAAGGTCTGGGTATATCTGCACATGCCGTTGTGCTTGTGGACTGAACAAGTAAACATTGACATTTCGGTTTCATATTATATATTAAGTATAATTTTGAAACGGGGTGACAATTTGAGCAAATATTATATAAAAATAGGTTCTGTAACACATGCCATGAAAGGCAGAGATATACTCAATTCAGAAGGTTACAGAGCATTAGTCAGAAGAAATTCTAATCCCGGCAAAAAAGATGGCTGTGGATATGCTATATATTTAGACGGTGACCTGGAAAATGCCGTCTCAGTTTTAAGAAGCAGGAACGTAAATGTCACAGGGCACGGCAGTGTCAGTGAAGGAAGATGATTTATCTTGACAATGCTGCAACGACTTATCCTAAACCGATAGGTGTTTATGAAATGATGAGAATTGCGCCGAGGAAATATGGTGCAAATCCCGGAAGAAGTAGTTATAAAATGTGTCAGGATACAATGGAAAAAATATATTCTGTCAGGAAAAAACTCTGTAAAATGTTTAATGCACCGGGTGAGGAATATGTTGTTTTCACCTCTAACTGCACTAGTGCGTTGAATATTGCAATCAAAGGTTTATCGAAAAATTGTGGACACGCAGTGACATCGGACCTTGAACACAATTCAGTGATGAGACCTCTTTACAGACTTGAAAAAGAGAAGTTTTTTTATTACGAAACTGCAAAAACAGAGTTTCAAAAAGATAAGACAGTAAGAAACTTTGAATATAAAATCAGAAAAAATACAAATTTTATTTGTTGCACTTATTCTTCAAATGTTTTTGGGGATATAATGCCGATAACACAAATAGGAGAACTTGCAACAGACGCAGGAATCCCGTTAGTTGTTGATGCTGCACAGGCAGCCGGGGTGATTGACATTGATATGAAAAGAGATAATATATCTTTTCTGTGTATGCCCGGCCATAAAGGCTTGTACGGTATGATGGGAACAGGAGTGCTGATATTCGGAAGCGACAAATATTTGGACACACTTTATGAGGGTGGAACAGGAAGTGAATCGAAAAGCTTTGAGCAACCTGAGATTTTACCCGACAGATTTGAAAGTGGTACTGTCAACACACCGGGAATAATTTGCCTGGGAAAAGGTGTTGACTTTGTAAACAACATCGGAATAAACAAAATTCATAATCATGAAACCATGTTGATAAAATATTTGTATGACAATCTTGAAAACGATAAGAGTATACAACTATACAATGTATACCATCCTGAGAGATATGCACCGATTTTATCTTTTAATATAAAGGGTATACCTTCGGAAAAAACCGCAGAGCTTTTGGGAGATAAAGGAATAGCTGTCAGGGGAGGATTTCATTGCAACCCTAATGCACATATTCATTATAATTCTTATGAAACAGGAACTGTCAGAGTCTCGGTCTCTCGACTTGAA
>JAFOEP010000009.1 GCA_017380115.1 Clostridia bacterium
AAACAAAGATGGTATTTTCGGAATAAGTCTTGACAATGAGCAGTTGCTGGACTGTATATATTTATATTACAATGACACAAAGTTGCTGTTTTCGGGATATGATATTTTGCAGGAAAATGAGCTTTATGTAAAAATCAGATTAAATGCACCCTCAAATGGTACAATGAAAGGCGAAATGTATATAACCTTATGGCAGGGTTCTTCTGAAATTGATATTGAATACAGATTCACTGCATTAAAGGATATAAAGATAACAGGAGTTATTGACGATATTCGAACAGCAGTCCTTGGTGGCGAAAGTTATTATTATATCAGATTTGAAGGAAAAGATACGTATTATTGTATCTCGGCGTCATCTTCACAAAACGCAATTATTCTCGACGAAGGTGAAACTGTTACGATTACAATCAGCAGTAATGTTAACGAAAACAGCGACATCGTTCAGGCAAAGTCAATCAACTGAAAAAATTAAAAAAATATATGGATTATGAGATGATTTTAAAATCATTTCTCATAATCCATTTTTTATTGCACAATTAAAATTGCAAGATAATTGCGTGGTTAAACAGAGGTTAACCGATGCCCATAACTTCAATCGGGTCAGCAGTTTTTCCTGAGACAGTCATTTCAAAATGAAGATGAGGTTCATCGGCTGCTTCTGACGGAATCAATCCTACCGTGCCAACTGTTTCGCCCTGTTGAAGAACATCACCCACAGAAGGAGTTGTACCTTCTTTCAATCCACAATATTTTGCAACGATTGAATCTCCATGGTCAATTTCAACAACAGTACCCCAAAGCTTGTCAATATATACTGCATTTACGCTGCCCGATTTTACAGCCTTGACAGTGTCTCCTGTTTTGGCAGTAAAATCTATGCCGTTATGGACTCTCCAATCTCCGAGCGTGTTTGATTTTACCGCAACATTGTCGCTGTAATCCTTGATGATATTGTTGGTGAGAGGGAAAACAAATTTCTCACTTGAATTGCCTGTTGCAGACTCGTCTTTTTTTGTTCTTTCGTCAGGTACACCTGTAACATCTGCCGCAGCTTTTTGAGTCATATCCTTTGCAGGGGGTGTTGTGGTGATAGCGTCTGTTGTTGAAACAACAGAAGATTCAAGTTCAATATTCTGAGTGAATTTTCTGCCTGCTCCGACTGCGATGGCCGAGCCGATGATAACGGCAAGCAAGCAAAGAAAAAGTCCGATACCAAATTTTTTTGCTGTGTTTTCAGAAACCTCGACATTCCTGTCCTCTTGTGTTTCATATTTTTCTTCGTCCATTTTTTTACCGCCTTTCTTGTTGTAAAAATATTTTTGCCTTTGCCGAGTTTTTTATACAGCTTTTTTATTTTTATGGGAGTATAATTGTTAATAAATTATGAATTTATTGCCAAATACAAACAAATGTTTGCTTTTTTCGACAATATATGATAAAATCATAAAGAAAACTCTTAATATTTCAAAAAAGGAGTGGCAAAGATGAATAATCTTAACAATACTCAAAGGAAAATATATGAATTTCTTGTAGAAAGATTGCGTGACGGAGTACCTCCATCGGTGAGAGAAATCGGAGCCCATGTAGGTCTTCGTTCAACATCGTCAGTGCAGGCAAATCTTGATGCGCTTGAAAAAGAAGGCTATATCACAAGAGACCCTCTTTTGAAAAGGTCAATCAGAATTTGCGGTCAGGAAAATGAAAATGTTATGCAAGTACCACTTCTTGGTACTGTTACTGCCGGTTCACCGATTCTTGCAGTTGAACAAATTGAAGAATACATACCGTTTTGTGCTAATGTGTCTTCCGATAAAACAATCTTTGCTCTCAGAGTAAAAGGTGAGAGTATGATAAACGCAGGAATTTTCAACAGAGATATTATTTTTGTTGAAAGAACAGCTGTTGCAGCAAACGGAGAAATTGTTGTAGCTATGATTGATGATGAAGCAACGGTTAAGCGTTTTTACAAGGAAGACGGACGTTTCAGACTTCAACCTGAAAATGATGAATATGAGCCGATTTATGCTGATGAGGTTGTGATTCTCGGCAAAGTAAAGGCTGTTATGAGATACTATAATTAATGGGTGAGGAAAAATAAATGATATCTCCAAAAGTGGAAAATTTAATTCTGTCCGTGCAAAAGCCCGGAAGATATACAGGCGGTGAGCTTAACAGCGTTATCAAAAACAAGGATGAAGTTGATATACGCTATGCTTTTTGCTTCCCTGATACATATGAAATAGGAATGTCACATATCGGAATGAAAATTCTATATTCTCTTGTTAATGAGAGAAAAGACGCATGGTGTGAACGTGTTTTTGCGCCGTGGGTTGATATGGAAGAAAAGATGATTGAAAACGATATACCGTTATATGCTCTTGAAAGCGGCGACCCGATTAAAGATTTTGACATTATCGGATTCACTTTGCAATATGAATTGAGCTATACAAACGTTTTGAATATGCTTTCTCTTGCAGGCGTTGAATTGAAATCAAAAGACAGAACAAGTCTTACTCCGATTGTTATTGCAGGAGGCCCTTGCGTGTGCAACGGTGAACCGATGGCAGATTTTATTGACGTAATGTTGCCGGGTGAAGGTGAAGAAATAACAAACACTTTCCTTGATTTGTTTAAAGAATACAAATTAAAAGGCAAAACGAAACAGGAGTTTCTTGAAGCCTGCTCGAAAATTGATGGGTTATATGTTCCGTCAATGTATGATGTTGATTATAACGATGACGGCACGGTCAAAGAGATTAAAGCAAAAGGTGATGCACCTCAAACGGTCAAAAAAGCTGTTGTAAAAGATATTGATTCAATGTTTTATCCTGAAAAATTCGTTGTACCATTCATTGACGTTGTTCACGACAGAACTGTTGCCGAAATTTTCAGAGGTTGCATCAGAGGATGCAGATTTTGTCAGGCAGGGTTTTTGTATCGACCGATAAGAGAAAAAAGTGCTGACACAATAAATGAACAATGCAGGAAAATCTATGAATCTTCCGGGTACGAAGAAATATCTCTTTGCTCGTTGAGTACAAGCGACTATACTCAGCTCAATGATTTGCTTGAGAAATTGCTTGATTGGACAATAGACGAAAAAGTGAACATATCATTGCCGTCGTTGAGAGCGGACAATTTCAGCAAAGAGCTTGTTGAAAAGCTTAAAAAAGTCAGAAAAAGCGGACTCACTTTTGCCGCAGAAGCAGGTACGCAAAGACTTCGTGATGTTATCAACAAAAATGTCACTGAAGAAGAAGTTCTGGAATCGTCAAGAAAGGCTTTTCAGAACGGATGGACAGGCGTAAAACTTTATTATATGATAGGCTTGCCGACTGAAACTGATGAAGATATTGAAGGTATTGCAAAGCTTTCTCAGAATGTTGTCAATGAATATTACAAAAACGAAGACCGTCCGAAAGGAAGAGGAGTAAACGTTAACATCAGTGTAGCATCTTTTGTTCCGAAACCGTTCACTCCGTTTCAATGGGAAGCTCAGGACACAATGGAAGAGCTGAAAAGAAAACAGGAATATCTTGAAAATTGTGTGACGACTAAAAAGATAAACATAGGATGGAATGATTCAAGAATAAGCTTCATGGAAGGTGTCCTCGCAAGAGGCGACAGACGACTCGGTAAAGTGATTGAAACAGCCTGGAAAAAAGGTTGTAAGTTTGACAGCTGGGATGACAGATTTGAGTTTGAGAAATGGCTTGAAGCTTTTGAAGAATGCGGTTTGAAACCGGAGTTTTATGCAAACCGTAAAAGAAGCTTTGATGAAGTGCTTCCATGGGATCATATGGATTACGGAATCCCGAAAAAGTATTTTATTAAAGAAAACGAAAAAGCACACAGAAATGAAACTACTCAGAATTGTCGTGAAAAATGTAACGGTTGCATGGCAAATAAACTTTGCGGAGGTGAATGTGATGCAATGCGTTAGAATATGGTTTAAGAAAAACGGCAGGGCAAAGTATATTTCACATCTGGATTTGATGAGGTCAATGACAAGGGCTGTAAAACGAGCAGGAATACCTTTGTGGTACACAGAAGGATTCAATCCCCACCCTTACATCACTTTCCCATTACCTTTGTCACTCGGAGTTGAAAGCGACAGAGAATGTATGGACATCAAAATTGAAGATGGGGTATCTCTTGAAGAAATAAAGAACAGTTTCGAAAACAAAATGCCGGAAGGGCTTGAAGTTTTTGAAGTGAGTGTACCGTTTAATGATGCAAAAGAAATCAGATATGCAACGTATGAAATAAAACTGAAATTTGTTTCTGATTCTCAGGCAAAAAATTATCTTGAAAAATCTCTTCAGGCAATAGAGGACAAGAGTCTTATAGGCCACAAGAAAGGCAAAAAAGGAAAAAGAAAAGTTATCAAAGATATACCGTTGGCAGAACATATTTTTGAGTTTGAAAGCTCACTTGACGGTGATATGCTTAAAATTGACGTGAAACTTTCCTCCGGAAACGAAAACAATATCAATCCGTCCGTTTTCCTTAATTCACTTAATGAGAATGCGGAAATTGAACCTGAATATTTCTTGTTTTATAAAACAGGATTGTACACTGCAAACTCTGAGATTTTCAGATAAAAAATTTTTAAAAAAATACTTGCAATTTTATATTTTATATGTTATGATAATAGAGCATTTGTGTAGGTCTGACTTAACAGACCGTGTTCATTGCCATAAATGACAACGAAGCTATCGGTCCTCTGTCAACGTATGTTGCTCATGAACGGTTGAAAACAAATTAAGGAGGAAAATAAAATGGACGCACTTAAACTCATCGCTCAGGACAGTCTTAAAAATGAAGTTCCTGAAGTAAAAGTAGGTAACACAGTAAGAGTTCACGTTAACATTTGTGAAGGTGAAAGAGAAAGAATTCAGATTTTTGAAGGTATCGTAATTGCAAAGAACGGAAGTGGTGTTTCAGAAACATTTACAGTTCGTCGTGTATCTTACGGAACAGGAATTGAAAGAGTATTTCCTCTTCATTCTCCAAATGTTGTAAAAGTTGAAACAGTCAGAACAGGTAAAGTTCGCAGAAGTAAACTTTACTATCTTCGTGACAGAGTCGGTAAATCAGCAAAGGTTAAAGAACAAATTGTCTGATTTTATCAAAAATCAATTTGGGGCAATTCCTGTTTTCGGGAATGCCCTTTTCTTGTAGTCGGAGAGAAAAATGAAAAGAAGAACAGAAGAAACTTGTATTTATTATGAAAATGATGAAATAAAGTCAATTTATGAAAAAGACGATATCCTAAAAAAAAGCAAGTGGGCAGTTGTATATGACTGGATCAGCTCAATAATAATTGCGGTATTGTCTATTTTTGTGATTTTTACATTCCTTTTCAGAGTTGTATCGGTAAGCGGAGAGTCAATGGTACCGACGCTCAATGACAAAGATTGGCTTACTGTCAGCAATTTAAACTATACCCCACAACACGGTGATATAGTAGTCGTAGCAAAATCAGAAAAATACAAGGACCCTATAATAAAGAGAGTTATTGGTCTGTCGGGAGATATTATTGATATTGATTTCAGCAAAGGCGTCGTTTACAGAAACGGTGTTATGCTTCAGGAAGATTATGTAAACACTCCCACAAACATTCAATATGACATTGAATTTCCGGTGACGGTACCGGAAGGTTGCATTTTTGTGATGGGTGACAACCGTAATGATTCTCTTGACAGTCGTTCATCAGTGATTGGAATGATTGACAACAGAAATATTCTCGGAAAAGTAGTAATCAGATTATTTCCTTTTGGTGAATTTAAAGTATAGAAGGTGTTTTTGTGAAAAAAGAAAACAAATTAACATTATTGATATATGACTTGGCTTCAATAGTTGTAACGGGAATAGTTGCAATTGCAATCATATTTACTTTTTTTATAAGAACAGCAGGAGTGAGTGGCTTTTCAATGCTTCCGACTCTGAATCATGGAGATGTTCTTGCAATATCTGCACACTATACAGACGTTACAAAAGGCGATATTATTATAATTACTCAACCGAATGCGTTTCACGAACCACTTGTAAAAAGAATTATTGCAACTGAAGGCGATGAAGTTGATATAGATTTTGATGAAGGTGTCGTATATGTCAATTCAGTAGCACTTGATGAGCCTTATACTTTAACGCCTACAAATCATCCTCTTGATTTTGTGGGACCGGTTGTTGTCCCGGAAGGAAAAGTTTTTGTGCTGGGAGACAACAGAAACGGCTCGTCAGACAGCCGTTCAAAATCTATCGGGTTCATTGATACAAGATATATTTACGGAAAAGTTTTAGGACGTCTGGCACCGTTTGGACAATGGGACGTCTATCAAGTGGGAGAAAATAATGGGAACTGATTATCAAAAACAAACGGTTCAATGGTTTCCCGGACATATGGCAAAAACGAGAAGAACGATCAAAGAATCACTTTCTCTTGTTGATGCCGTCACTGAAATAGTTGATGCAAGGGTACCTTTGAGCAGTCAAAACCCTGAACTGTCGGAAATTATCGGAAACAAGCCGAGAATTGTTATACTCAACAAATGTGATGTGGCTGACAGCAAAAGCACTAAAAAGTGGATTGAATATTTCAACTCCAAAGGTATTTATGCAATGTCGGCAGATTGTCGTTCAGGCAAAGGCCTGAATGATTACAGACCACTTGTCAGAAAAGTTTTAAAAGAAAAAATTGAATCAAACGAAAAAAAGGGTATGCACGGAAAAGCCCTCAGAATCATGGTGGTTGGAATACCTAATACGGGAAATCATCTTTTATCAATAAAATGGCAGGAAGAAACCGTGCCAAAGTTGCGGACAAGCCCGGCGTAACAAGACAGAATCAATGGTTTGTGATTGGAGACGGAATTGAGCTTCTTGACACGCCAGGAGTTTTGTGGCCAAAATTCGATGACCCCGAAGTCGGAAACAAACTTGCGTTTATAGGTTCGGTCAAAGATGAAATTATGGATTG
Organism: Clostridia bacterium; assembly: GCA_017380115.1. GTDB lineage: Bacteria > Bacillota > Clostridia > Oscillospirales > Acutalibacteraceae > SIG575. The sequence goes on from JAFOEP010000009.1 coordinate 6,983, forward strand.
CGAAACACTTGCAGTCAGATTGATTGATATTCTTAAAAACAACTATGCTGACAGGCTCCGGGAAAGATATAAAATTTCAGATTTTGACAATCTTGAAAGCTATGAAATACTTGAATTAATAGGAAGAAAAAGGGGAATGTTGATTTCCGGTGGTGAAGTCAACACAGAGCGCGCAGCGAATACATTGCTCGATGAATACAGAGCGGGAAAACTCGGTGCAATAACACTTGACAGTGTTATGGAAGGTTGAATATGGATTTTGAATTTGAAAAACAAGCTTTAAGCCAAGGGTTTAAGTATGTATGCGGAGTTGATGAAGCAGGTAGAGGTCCACTTGCAGGGCCTGTTTATGCAGCCGCTGTCATTTTGCCGTTGGATTGTGAAATTGACGGCCTTAATGACAGCAAAAAACTCAGCGAAAAAAGAAGAGACGAGCTTTTTGACATAATCAGAGAAAAAGCTGTAAGCTATTGCGTTGCAAGGGCAGAGGTTGAAGAAATAGAGGAATATAATATTCTTCAGGCAACTTTTATGGCAATGAAAAGAGCTGTTGAGGGACTTGATGTTAAAGCTGATATAGCCTTGATAGACGGCAATCAGAAACCCCGACTTGATATTGTTGAAAGAACGCTTGTAAAGGGAGATTCAAGGAGCCCGTCAATTGCTGCGGCTTCGATTCTTGCAAAAGTTTCAAGGGACAGATATATGCTTGAAATGGATGAAAAGTATCCACAATATAAGTTCTCTCAGCATAAAGGTTACGGAACAAAACTTCACTATGAAATGTTGGAAGAGCATGGAATATCTCCTGTTCATAGAAGAAGCTTTTTGAAGAAAATTACGGGTGAAAAATAATGGATGCAAATGCCATAGGCAAAAAAGGTGAAAAAGATGCTTGTAAATATCTGAAAAAGAAGGGTTACAAGATAGTCGAATGTAATTATCGTTGCCGTTTTGGTGAGATAGATATTATCGCAGAAAACAATGAGTATTTTGCATTTATTGAAGTTAAAACAAGAAACAACAATTCAATAGCCAATCCATCGGAGTTTGTTAATTTGTCAAAACAAAAGCGGTTGATCAAAACGGCAGAGATGTATCTGATGTCGCACGATGTCACCAAGCAACCGAGGTTTGATGTTATTGAAATTACAAATATAAGTTTTTTAAATAAAAAAATCGAATTAATAGAAAATGCATTTGGTGTTTAAAAACCAGTGCTTTGTGAAAGGTTGATATATATGGAATATTCGAGCACAAGAAACAAATCAGTTAAAGTTACTGCATCACAGGCAATTGTTAAGGGAATTTCAGACGAAGGTGGATTATTTGTACCTGCTGAATTTCCTGAAATTACGCTTGACAAATTGAATGAGCTTTCAACTTTTGGTTATAAGGACAGAGCAAAATATGTTCTTTCTTTATATCTTACTGATTTTACGAAAGAAGAACTTGATTATTGTGTTGAAGGGGCTTATGCAGACGGAAAATTCAGCAGCAAGGAAATTGCACCTCTTTATAATCTGAAAGGTAACTTTGTTCAGGAATTGTGGAGAGGACCGACTTGTGCATTCAAGGATATGGCGCTTCAGCTTCTTCCATATCTTTTGACGGTTTCTGCTTCGAAAAGTGCAAAAGATAAAAAAATAGTAATACTTGTTGCAACATCAGGTGACACAGGAAAAGCTGCACTTGAAGGCTTCAAGGATGTTAAAAACACACAGATTCTTGTGTTCTATCCTAACGATGGTGTCAGCCCGATGCAAAAATTGCAGATGACAACTCAGGAAGGTGAAAACGTCAGCGTTTGCGCAATCAAAGGAAACTTTGATGATGCACAAAGTGGAGTTAAATCAATTTTCACAAACAAAGAAATTGCAGAAAAACTTATGGAAAACAATATGCAGTTTTCTTCAGCAAACTCAATAAACTGGGGACGCCTTGTTCCACAGATTGTTTACTATATTTCAGCATATTGTGATTTGATAAAAAATGGCAATATCAAAGCGGGAGACAAAATAAATATCGTTGTACCGACAGGTAATTTCGGAAACATTCTTGCCGCTTATTATGCAAAACAGATGGGACTTCCCGTCAACAAATTTATTTGTGCTTCAAACAAAAATAACGTACTCACCGATTTTATAAAAACAGGTGAATACGACAAAAACAGAAAGTTTTATACAACTTCTTCTCCGTCAATGGATATTCTTATTTCAAGCAACCTTGAAAGATTGTTGTATGAAATTTTTGAAAAAAATGATGAAGCAGTAAAAAATTGTATGTCATCACTTTCAGAAAACGGAAAATACATCATTCCAAAAGAAGTGCACGAAAAACTTCTTGAAGATTTTGACGCTGGTTGCTGCGATGACACACAGACTCTTGAAACAATAAAATCAACTTATGAAAAAGAAGACTATCTTCTTGATACTCACACAGCAGTTGCAGTTAAGGTTTACGATGAATATGTAGAAAAGACAGGCGACAAGACACCGACTGTTATTGCTTCAACAGCCAATCCGTACAAATTTTCAAAATCAGTGCTTTCTGCTATTGCACCTGATGAAAAAGTCGAAGACGAATTTGACACGGTTGACGCAATATCCCGGATTTCAGGCGTTGAATGTCCGACACAACTTGCAACTCTTAAGGGTAAAAAGCCGCGCTTCACTCAAATTTGCGAGAAATCCGAGATGACTGAAGTAGTCTTTAATATGCTGGGAATTTAAAATGTTTTATTGTTGCAACAGCTTTCAGATGAAGCAGATTTAAAAGTTGAACATCTTGTTTCATCTTTTGAATTAGCGTTGTTTGTGCCGACTTCGATGTGACCGGCCATGCATTTTTTACTGTCCTTGTTGTAAACGCAGTTTGAAACGTTGCAATTAATTTCCTTGATTTCATTTACTTCTTTGATTTCTTTATCCATTTTCATTCACCTTCGTTAGATTATTAGGCATAGATGCCGATAATAGTATGCGAAGATAAAAACAAATTTATTCATCGGAGGTATTTCAAATGTCGTTATTTGCTTTGGGAGATACACATCTTTCATTTTCCTGCGACAAACCGATGGATATTTTTGTGGGATGGCAGAATTATGAAGAAAGAATTGAAAAAAATTGGAAAAAAATAATAAGTGAAGACGACACTGTCGTTATTCCGGGTGATATATCCTGGGCTATGAGTCTTGAAGAGGCGCTTGAAGATTTTAAATTTCTTGACTCACTTCCGGGACAAAAGTTTATTATGAAGGGCAATCACGATTATTGGTGGGCAACAAAGAAAAAAAGTGAAGAATTTTTTGAAAAAAATAATCTTACTACATTGAAAATATTACATAATAATGCTTACAGAGTCGGAGACGTTACGATTTGCGGAAGCAGAGGTTGGTTTTTTGATTGTCCCGGTGAAAAAGACAAAAAAATAATAAATCGTGAAGCCAGAAGACTTGAAATGTCTATTAACGAAGCACAGAAACTTGGCGGTGAAATTATAGTGTTTTTGCATTATCCGCCGTTGAATACAAATCAGAGCTGTGATGAGATAATAGATGTACTGAAAAAATACGATATTAAGCGTTGCTATTATGCCCATCTTCACGGACCGTCTTGTAAAAGTGCAGTAACAAAAGTGGTAGATGGTGTAAAATATTCCTTGGTTTCGGCAGATTATCTTGAATTTTGCCCAAAGCTTGTCGAAAAACAATGATAAAACAAGACATAATTACGAAATTTTAAAAATACTTGAAAACATAGGAAAAATTTGTTATAATATTTCGTTAAGAAATGCTAAAAAGCAATAAAAATTTTTTGCAGGAAAAACCTGCATATAGGAGGAAACACAAATGAGTCTTAAATCATTTGAAAAGGTTGAAACAAACATCTATTCTGTTGAAGTTTCAATCAGCGCAGAACAGCTTCGTACAGCTACGGAAAAAGCATACCAGAAAGCAAAGAAAAATATTGCTATTCCTGGATTCCGTAAAGGTAAAGTTCCGAAAATTATGATTGAAAAATTGTATGGCAAATCATTCTTCTATGAAGATGCTCTTGACATACTTTATCCTGATGTTGTCAGTGAAGCTATTGAAGAAGCTAAACTTGAAATTGTTGACGCTCCTTTTGACGTTAAAATTGACAAAATTGATGAAACAGGCGCAGAAATGACATTGAAAGTAACTGTTAAACCCGAGGTTGAAGTCAGCGAATACAAAGGTCTCAAAGCTGAAAAAGAACCTGATGAAGTAACTGATGAAGAAGTTGACGCAGACATTCAGGCTATGAGAGAAAGAAACGCAAGACTTGTTGACGCTTCTGACAGAGCAGTTAAAGATGGCGATATCACTAACATAAACTTTGAAGGCTTTGTTGACGGAGTTGCTTTCGAAGGCGGAAAAGGTGAAGATTTTGATCTCACTATCGGTTCAGGTCAGTTTATCCCTGGCTTTGAAGATCAGATTATTGGCCACAAAGCTGAGGAAGAATTTGAAGTTAACGTTAAATTCCCTGAACAGTATGTTGAAAACCTTGCAGGTAAAGATGCAATGTTCAAAGTTAAGGTAAATTCAATTAAAGAAAAAGAATTGCCGGAACTTGATGATGAATTTGTAAAAGACGTTAGTGAGTTTGATACTCTTGACGAACTCAAAAAAGATATAAAAGAAAAGAAAACTGCTGACAAACAGGCAAGAAGCAAAGAAAAATTTGAATCTGACCTTCTTGTTCAGATTGCTGACGGTCTTAAAGCTGAAATCCCAGCTGTTATGATTGACA
>JAFOEP010000118.1 GCA_017380115.1 Clostridia bacterium
ATATAATAGTCTTGTTGTTTAAATAAGGATAAGATGAACACAACTGTTTTGTTCAAGGAGGTGGAAATATGTCAGAAAGAACTTATTTATGTATTGATTTGAAAAGTTTTTTTGCATCGGTTGAGTGTGTCGAGCGAAATCTTGATTCCATGACAACAAACCTTGTTGTTGCTGACCCTGAAAGGACAGAAAAAACTATTTGCCTTGCCGTATCCCCTTCTTTAAAAAAACTCGGAGTAAAAAACAGATGCAGAATGTTTGAAATCCCGAAAAACCTTGAATATATTGTTGCTCCTCCGAGAATGCAGAAATATATTGATTATTCTGCTGAAATTTACGGCATTTATCTTAAATATATTTCAAAAGACGATATCCATGTCTATTCAATCGACGAAGCTTTCATTGACATAACTCACTATCTTTTTATGTACAGAATGACGCCCCGTCAACTTGCTTTCAAAATTATGAATGATGTTTTTGAAACTACGGGAATAAGGGCCACTTGTGGTATCGGAAGCAATCTTTATCTCGCAAAAATTGCCCTGGATATAACCGCAAAGCACAGCGACGATTTTATCGGTGAACTCGATGAAGAAAAATTCAGAAAGCAATTATGGAATCATAGGCCTCTGACTGATTTCTGGAGAATCGGAAAAGGTACGGCAGAAAAACTCAAACGACTCGGCATTTATACTATGGGTGATATTGCATCGACAAACGAAGATGTTCTTTACAGAACTTTCGGAATTGATGCAGAATTGATGATAGACCATGCGTGGGGAAAAGAAAGCACAACTATTTCCGACATAAAATCATACACTTCCCGAACAAGAAGTCTTTCAAGAGGTCAGGTTCTTCCAAGGGATTATAAGTTTGATGAAGCTCTGGTTGTTGTTCTTGAAATGATGGATTCTCTTTGTCTTGATATGGTCAGAGAAAACCTTGTCACAAATTCTGTTACACTTAATATTTCATATTCAAATGCCCTTCATCTTGAACACGCAAGAGGTACATTTTCTCTTGAAACGCAAACCAATTCATACCGTGTTCTGCTCGAAGAAATTTCAAGCCTTTTCAGAAGAATTGTCAATCCTTCATTTCCCGTAAGGAAAATACACATCACCTGCAACAACGTTGTCATTGAAAAATTTGTTCAACTTAATTTGTTTGATTTTACGCAAAAAACTGACGACAACCGAAAAATCCAGGAAGCTATGATTGAAATAAAATCAAAATACGGCAAAAACTCCATACTCAAAGGTATGAACTTCCTTGAATCTTCGACAGCAAGGGAAAGAAACCGTCAGATAGGAGGTCACAGAAGCGGTGAATAAACCTAAATTTAAAATGTCACAGGCAATGAGGGCAAAACAGTTTGCGCCGTTTGCCGCACTCAAAGGTTTTTCCGAAGCGCTGATTGAAAAGGAAAAAATCTGTGTCGAAAAAAAAGAACTTTTTGAAGAAGATATGTGCAGAATAAACGATGCCCTGAAAACCATTTCAAGGTTTGACACCGTTTGTGTTACATATTATCACAACAAACAATATCATGAATTAACGGGTATTGCCGAAAAATTTGACCTGAGTTTAAAATATATTGAAATCGACAATGTTCATATAACTTTCGATGATATTCTGCAGATTGAAAAAATTGAATAACCCTAATTTTACCATAGTTATTGAAATTGATTTTTGGTTGTGGTAGAATATCATCATTATTATCCAAGAAAGCCGGTTATTTATGAATCCACAAAACAAAAAAGAAATAGAACGCAGACGCACGTTTGCTATCATTTCACATCCCGACGCAGGTAAAACCACATTGACGGAAAAGCTTCTTCTTTACGGTGGAGCAATTCAGTCAGCTGGTTCAGTAAAAGGTAAACAAAGTGACAAGCACGCCGTTTCTGACTGGATGGAGCTTGAAAAACAACGTGGTATTTCAGTCACTTCATCTGTTATGCAGTTTGAATATGACGGATATTGCATCAATATTCTTGACACACCGGGGCATCAGGACTTTTCGGAGGACACTTACAGAACTCTAATGGCAGCAGACAGCGCCGTTATGATCATTGACGCCGCAAAAGGTATTGAACCTCAGACAAGAAAGCTCTTTAAAGTCTGTGCTATGAGAGGTATTCCGATTTTCACTTTTATCAACAAGCTTGACCACGAGGCAAGAGACCCGTTTGAATTGCTTGATGAACTTGAAACAGAATTCGGAATTGCAACTTATCCGATGAACTGGCCTATCAGTTGCGGAATTACGTTCAAGGGTATTTATGACAGAAACACAAGACAGATTCTGACTTATGACAATTTTCACGGAGGAAGAAACCGTCTTGAAGCCATCTGCTGCGACGTTGATGATGTTGAACGTCTTGATGAGCTCATCGGAGAAAACCTCAGAGAAGAATTGTTTTTCCAGACAGAACTTCTTGACGGTGCAGGAAGTGAATTTGATTTAGATGAAGTACAAAAAGGAAAACTCAGTCCCGTTTTCTTTGGTTCTGCCTTAAACAATTTCGGTGTTGAACAGTTCCTTGAAAGCTTTTTGAAAATGACTTCATCTCCTCTTCCGAGACTTACAGAAGATGCTCAGGTCGTTGACCCGTTTGACGACAAGTTTTCGGCTTTTGTTTTTAAAATCCAGGCCAATATGAACAAGGCTCACCGTGACAGAATTTCCTTTATGCGTATATGCTCAGGAAAGTTTGAAAGAGGCACAGAATATTATCACGTTCAGAGCGACAAATCCCTTCGTCTTTCACAGCCTCAACAGATGATGGCTCAGGAAAGAGATATTATTGACGAAGCGTATGCAGGAGATATCATCGGCGTTTTTGATCCGGGAATTTTTTCAATTGGTGATACAATATGCGACAAATCCATGAACCTCAGATTTTCCGGTATTCCAACTTTTGCGCCGGAGCATTTTGCAATAATTGAACAGGTGGATTCAATGAAACGCAAACAGTTTGCAAAAGGTATGCACCAGATTGCTCAGGAAGGTGCTATTCAGATTTTCTTTACCCCGAACGGAGGTATGGAGCGCGTTATCGTCGGAGTTATAGGTATGTTGCAGTTTGACGTTCTCAAATTCAGAATGAAAAGCGAATACGGCGTAGAATATATTCGCCAGGACATTCCGCATGACCAGATCAGAAGAGTTAAAACTCCCGAATTCAATTCCGACAACTTTAACCTTGCAGGTGACACAAGATGGGTTAAAGATGTTCGTGGGAATGACTTGTTAATTTTCAACGGACAATGGACTGTCCAATGGGCAATTGACAAAAACGAAAATCTTGAATTGGCTGAATTCCATCAGGATATGTAAAATTCAAATCGGAAAACATTCTGATAATATACAGCAAATCACCCGATATGCATCAGCATACCGGGTGATTTATATTTTATTTCTCTATTTTTCAGACAAATCTGAATATTGTAGTTGTTGTGAACACTTCGTCTTTGTCAAACACACAATTTGTAAAGTTTTTCTGGTTTGGTGAATCCGGCCAGAATTGTGTTTCAAGACAGAAACCACTGTATTGGTTCATAACGCTTGAACCTTTTCCTTTTACATTGTCAAGGAAGTTTCCGCAATAAAGCTGTACTCCCGGCAAATCGGTATAAACCTCCATTGTTCTTCCGCTTTTCGGGTCGGTAACAGTTGCGCATGGTTTGTCAAGCGATGGGGAATTAATGCAGAAATTATGGTCATAACCTTTCGGGCCAACGAGTTGCTCATAGTCACTTCTGATTTCTTTCCCAATTGCTTTTGGCTCTCTGAAATCAAACGGTGTGCCCTCAACACAACGGATTTCACCTGTCGGTATGCTGTCAGAATCAATAGGCGTAAAATTGTCTGCATCAATTTTCAAAACGTGGTCGCATATATCTCCTGAGTCATAACCTCCAAGATTAAAATAAGCGTGGTTAGTAAAATTCATTACCGTTTTTTTGTCGCTCACTGCTTCATAATCTATTCTGAGATTGTTTTCATCATCAAGTGTATATAAAACTTTTACGTCAAGATTTCCCGGGAATCCACAAGTACCATCAGCGCTGAAATATGAAAATTCTATGCTGTTTTCTGACAATTGTTTTGCTTCCCATACAGCGTGAGAAAATTCATCTCCTCCGTGAAGGCAAGTCTGGTTTTCGTTGTGAGTTACTTCATATTCAACATTATCAATTATAAATTTACCTTTTGCAATTCTGTTTGCATATCTTCCTACGGTAACACCCTGGTTTGCCGTAAGAGTCTCGTGGTCTTCAATATTGTCAAACCCAATGAGTATATCTTCAGCTTTACCGTTTTTGTCCGGCACAAAAAGTTTGTCAAGAGTTGCACCATAAGTTAAAATTTCAGCAGAAATTCCGTTCTTGTTTTTTATAATATATTTGTCGACATTTTTTCCGTCTTTTGTTTTTCCGTAAAATAATTTTTCAATGCTCATATTGTACCTCCGATTAATGTATGTTTATATTATAAGATATTATTCGACATATATCAACTTTTTGATGAAAATATTATTGATAAATTGTTAAAAAAATTTCTGTTTGCTTGATTATTAAACACAGATGGTATATAATTAATTTAATTATAATGAGAAATTGTACCCTCTGTTCAGACAGAATGAAATGAGGTTGTTAAAATGGAATTTATAATTGAATATTCAAGATATATTTTTCCGTGTTTAGCTGTAATAATTCTTCTGGGATGTTGTTCATCTCTTTTCAGCAAACGCCCGAAAATCAAGACCGTTGCTTTTCTTGTTAATGCAAAAAGCGGTGAATCTGTTCCTGTTAACTATTGGGAAACTTCCATCGGCAGAAGTAACTCTTGCGACATAGTTCTGAGCTATTCAACAGTTTCGAGATTTCACGCCGTTATTTCAAGAAGAAAAGATACGTGGGTTATCAGTGACACAGGCTCAAAAACAGGAATTTTTGTCAACGGAGAAAAGATCAAACATAAAAGTAAAATAAACGACGGAGATACAATAGTTTTCGGAAACATTGCGTATTATTTTTCAGCTCCCGATTTCGGAAACAAAAAAGATACAGTTTATATTTCTGCTCTTGTCAGCAAACACAATTCAAAAGTATTTCTGCTTGAAGAAAACACCTGCACAATCGGCAGAGATAAATCAAACAACATATATCTTAATCTGCCTACCGTTTCAAGAAAACACGCTGAATTGACTTTTACAAACGGCAGATGGGTTATTAAGAATTATTCTTCAAACGGAGTTTACATCAATTCTAAATTAATTTATGAATCCTGCAGGTTGTCAGATGGTGATATACTTGACATCGGAGGAGTATTGATTCGTTTTGATGAATTTTATCAACAAGCATAAGAGAAAAGAGGTGATGTCCTGATGAGATCGTTACAAAAAATCAAACCTTTCAGATGGGGAATTGAGCTTATCCTTATAACAATTTTTCAATTGATATCTTTTACGGAAGTTATGCTTGACGCAGGAGAAAACTCATCAAAGTTTATTCTTATATTTTTTGTTTTTCTTGTCGTTGAATGGGCATATACACTTCTGATGAGAATATCCATCAAGCAAACATCATTTGAGCTTGAATTTATATCATTTTTCCTTTCAGGAATCGGACTTTCACTTGTTGCAACGCTTGACTCCGATTTTCTTGCAGACGGCACCCAGACACAAGCGTCTTATGCAGCCAAGCAATTGCTTTATATTCTTGCAGGACTTGTGTGCTTCATGGTTTTGAGATGGGTAATAGCAAACACAGACAGGGTTGCAGCTTTAAGACCGCCTGTTGCAGTAATTTCAGGTGCAATTCTTGCCGCAAATATAGTTTTAGGTCAGGATATCAACGGAGCAAAAAACTGGATAACAATCGGTGGCTTTTCTTTTCAGCCTTCGGAAATAGTTAAAGTTTTGTTCATTTTCGTCGGAGCAGCAACTCTCGACAAGCTTCAGACCACAAGAAGTGTTATCAAATATATAATTTTCTCTGTTGGATGCATCGGCGCATTATTTATTATGCGAGATTTTGGTACCGCAGTAGTTTTCTTTGTGACATTTCTGATCATTACATTTATGCGTTCAGGCGACATCAGGACAATCCTTCTGATTTGTATTGCCGCACTGGTAGGTGCGTTTTTAATAATATTTTTCAAGCCTTATGTTGCAGAAAGATTTTCAACCTATCGGCATATCTGGGAAACCCCATACGGTGAAGGTATGCAACAGACAAGAGTTCTGATTTATTCAGCAAGTGGCGGACTATTCGGGCTCGGACTTGGTCAGGGTATGCTCAGAGAAACATTTGCTGCAACTACTGACCTCGTTTTCGGAATGGTTTGCGAAGAATACGGTATGATTATTGCGTTTGCAATTATTATATCTTTTGCAGCAATCGTAGTTTACACGGTTGCAGGTGCAAAAGCAGCACGTTCATCTTTCTATGCAATTGCCGCTTGTTCGGCAGCAGGACTTTTGCTTGTGCAATTAAGTCTGAACGTTTTTGGAGTGACCGACCTTCTTCCGTTGACAGGCGTAACTCTCCCATTTATCAGCAGAGGCGGTTCAAGTATGATTAGTTGTTGGATGCTTATGGCATTCATTAAAAGTATTGATCCGAGAGCATATCCGAAAACTCTCAAAGAAACTCAGGCCCTCGGTTAAAAGAAATCAGGAGATCAGCTATGCATAATACTGCTAAAAGAGCTTTGACGCTGTTGTTTTTTGTTGCTGCGTTTCTCGCAGGTGTCGTCATTTTAATCGTAACTTTTGTTATGAATTCCAACACGTGGGCAACGTACAGCACAAACCAACATCTGTACAGCAAAGGGAATATTATTTCTGCCGGAACAGTTTATGACGCAGACAACAATATTCTTGCAAAAACTGAAAATTCGGTTCGTATTTATAACGATGATTCAACTGTAAGAGCTGCAACTCTGCACGCTGTCGGTGACACCGAAGGTTGTATTTCGACAGGTGTTCATTCTATTTTCCAGGCAGAGCTTACAGGTTACAGCCTTGTTAACGGTGTTTATTATCTCAAGCAAAACAGCGTTGGCAACGATATTACCCTCACTTTGAAATCAGACGTCTGTGCAACGGCTTATTCTGCCCTGAACGGCAAAAAAGGCACTGTCGGCGTATACAATTACAAAGACGGAAATATAGTTTGTATGGTGTCCTCACCGTCTTATGACCCGGAAAACAAACCAAGCGCAGAAATTATTAACAGCGACGAATATGAAGGAGTATATATCAACAGATTCTTATCCGGTCTTTATACTCCCGGCTCAACCTTTAAAATTATTTCTTCTGCCGCCGCACTTGAAAACCTGCCGGATATTTATTCAAGAACATTCACTTGCACAGGTGAACTTGAAGTAAAAGGCTCTGACAGAGGCGTTATATGCAACAGTGTTCACGGCACATTGAATTTTGAAAGTGCATTGAATCATTCATGCAACTTTGCTTTTGCTCAGATTGCAATTGATATCGGCAAAACAAACATGCAAAAAACAGTTGAACGTCTTGGCCTGACTTCATCTTATGAGGTTGACAGAGTAAAAATTTCAAAAGGTATTTTTGATTTGTCCGGCTCGGTTGACATTGACATAGGTTGGGCAGGTATAGGACAGTATACAACACAGATTAACCCTTGTATGATGCTTTCTGTCCTCGGCGCAATTGCAAACAACGGTGTTGCAACTAAACCTTATTTTGTTAAATCAATTATAAACTATGCAGGTGTTACAACTTACAGCAACTCCACTGACACCGTAGATGAAATCAATATGAGTCCGGAGCTTTCCGAAAACCTGAAATCGCTTATGCGTTCAAACGTTGCGAACTACTACGGAGATTATAATTTTCCCGGACTTACAATGTGCGGAAAAACAGGTACGGCAGAAGTCAGCAACAAAAAAAGTACAGCACTTTTTGCAGGCTTCTCGGCTGACGAAGACTTCCCGTATGCTGTAATCGTTATTGTTGAAGATTCAGGTACTTCCGGATATTCAACAGCGATTCCGATAGCAAATAAAGTTTTACAAAGTTTGAGATAAAGGAGAAAAAATATGAGTTTTATTGAGTTGAACAATGTCAGCAAAATATATAAATCCGGCGAAATCGAAGTCAAGGCTGTTGATAAAGTTAATTTTTCAGTCGAAAAAGGTGAACTTTGTGTTATCGTCGGGGCAAGTGGTGCAGGTAAAACCACTGTTTTGAACTTGCTTGGAGGTATGGACAGTTGTTCTTCTGGCACAATTACCATCGATGGTAACGACATCAGCAAATTCAACAACAAAAAACTTACCAATTACAGAAGACACGATGTAGGTTTTGTTTTTCAGTTTTATAACCTTGTTCCTAACCTTACCGCACTTGAAAACGTTGAACTTGCAACGCAATTAAGTGAACGCTCTCTCAATCCGGTAAACATTCTGAAGGTTGTCGGTCTTTCTGACAGACTTTTCAATTTCCCTTCCCAGCTTTCCGGAGGTGAACAGCAAAGAGTATCAATTGCAAGAGCTATTGCAAAAAATCCTAAACTCCTTTTATGCGACGAACCAACAGGTGCTCTTGACTACAAAACAGGTAAACAAATTTTGAAATTGTTGCAGGAAATGTGTCAGAAACTTGGTATGACTATTATAATCATTACTCATAACCAGGCAATAGCACCAATGGCAGACAAAATCATATCAATGAAAAGTGGTCAGATTGAAGATATTAAAATAAATCCGAATCCGGTTCCTGCTGAAAGGATAGAATGGTAATGACATCAACACTTTTCAGGGAAACGCTCAGGTCAATCCGAAAGACAAAAGCCAGATTTATTTCCATAATAGCTATCGTAGCCCTTGGTATCAGCTTTTTTGCAGGAATAAAAGCTGCACACCCCGATATGCACGAAACTGCGGTCAGATATTATGAGAAAAATAATCTTATGGATATCTGGATGGTGTCTACGATTGGTTTCAGCGACGAAGATATTAACAAAATAAGAAACGTCGAAGGCGTTGAAAACGCAATGGGTTCAAAGTTTGTTGACGGCGCAGTTGAAGTTAACGGTGAACCTGTTTCAGATATGGGAGGTTCTCAGACAATTTGCCGTGTTTACGGACTTGATATCAACAAGGCCATCAATTTTGAAAACGGTGAAAACGACCCTACTTATATAAACAGAGTAACTTTGCTCGACGGACGTTATCCTCAGAATCCGGGAGAATGTCTTGTTGACCAGAACGGTGTTGCAACGCCAAAAGAATTTGTTGTCGGCAACAAAATCACCGTTGTGGGTGTTGAAGAAAACCTTGACAAACAGCTTAGAAAAACTGAATTTACTATCGTCGGCATAATTCGTACTCCGAGATACGTTTCAATTGAACGTGGACAGACCACTGTCGGAAGTGGTTCTCTCGGTTGCTTTATTTACGTGCCGGAAGATGCTTTTGAAATTCCGTTTTATTCAGAAATCTGTGTCAAAGCAGAAGTTGATAAGAGTTCTTCTCCTTACAGTGATTTATACTTTAAAAAAGTCCAGAGCATTATTGAAAACATAAACAAAATTTCTTCTTCATGTCTTGATTACACTTCAGGACAGGTCAAAGAATATTTCAGCATTGAGCTTGAAGAAGCCAAGTTGGAATATGCTGCAGCAGAGGATGATGCCAAAGCGCAGATTGACAACGCAACAGAAGAATTAAAGAAAAACGAAGACAAAATCAATAATTCACAGGCTCAGCTTCAAGCCGCAAAAGAACAGGCCGAAAGAGAATTTCAGCAAAAATATCAACAACTTATTTCCGGTCAGTCACAATATGCTCAGGGCCTTGAAGAATATAACACAAAATATAACCAATATCTTTCTTACAAATCACGACTTGACAGCGCAAAAAAATCCTTCAGTCGTTATGAAAATCAGCTTCCTTCGTTAAAGGAAACTTATAATTATTCTGTCAAAGTAAAAAAGGAAATATCTGAGCTTCAACAAACAAGAAACAATATTTTAAATCAGATTAAAGAAAATGAAACCAAAATTTCATTTTTGAATCAACAGATATCTGACCTTGAAAACGCAACAACATCTTCTGAAGATGAAACACTTCCGGACTATTCTTATAAAATAGAAAGTCTGCGAAGCCAGGTTAATGATCTGAAAGCAGAAAACGAGCAGCTTACAATCCGTAGCAACGAAATTTCAAATCAGATTTCTCAAAAACAATCTGATAGCAAATACGACAAAAATACAGCCTCATTAAGCCTCAGAATCAGTTTTATTGAAAATCTTGCAGACGAAGTCAAGAACTATGAAAAACAACTTCAGAGTGCAAAAGTCGAGCTTGACAAAGCCAAAAAGCAGCTTGAAGATGCAGGTCTGAAAATTGACGACGGTTGGGAGCAGTACAATGCTGCATTAGAAAAAGCAAACAACGAATTGCAAACCAACTCAGAAGCCTTGTCTGACGCAAAAGAACAATACAACAATGCAACTGTCGAATATTCAAAAGGCAAAGAAGAAGCAATGGCAAAGCTTGATGAAGCTCGTTATGCAATTGAACAAAGCGAAGAAAAAATTAACGCTTCACTCAACAACAAACAATGGTATTTAAACGACAGAAATGCTTTGCCGGGATATGAAGGATACGGACAGACAGCAGAAAACATGAAAGCTTTTTCAACTGTGTTCCCACTGTTTTTCTTCCTTGTTGCAGCGCTTGTATGTCTTACCACAATGACAAGAATGATTGACGAAGAAAGAACGCAGCTCGGTACTCTCAAAGCACTTGGTTATTCATCTTCGAGCATCAGAGCCAAATATCTTTTCTACTCATTCCTCGCAAGTATCATCGGCTGCATACTCGGACTTTCTTTTGGTCTTGTGGTTTATCCGAAAGCAATTTTCTCCGCATACAGCCTTATGTATTGTATGCCTGACCTTGTAATACTTTACCCTGTAAAATATATGCTTTCAGGAACAGTGTTTGCCACAGCCACAACAATGCTTGCAACATATTTCGCTTGTAGAAGAGAAATGAAAAGTTGTCCTTCACAGCTTATGCGTCCGAAAGCACCAAAAGCAGGCAAAAGAATTTTCCTTGAAAAAATTCCGTTTATATGGAAACGTATGAACTTTACTTCAAAAGTTACGGCAAGAAATATTTTCAGAAACAAAAAACGTTTTATAATGACCCTCATAGGAATTGCAGGATGTTCTGCTTTATTGCTTACAGGTTTTGGCCTGAGCGATTCAATTGATGCAATCATTACAACTCAATACGGAAAAGAAGGTATTATTCACGCAGACTGTCAGATTGCGTTTAAAAACTCACAACCTGCCGACAAGCAAAGTGAAATTTATAATAGCCTTGTAAACAACAAAAACATTTCCGAAGTTATGATGTTTTATTCGAAATCCACCACAGCTTTCTGTGAAGAAAACAGTGAGGAGTTCACAGTAAATTTTGTTGTTCCTCAGCATAAAGAAATGTTGCCCGATTTTGTAAAATTGCAGGACAGAAAAACAAAAGAAAAACATCTGCTGACTGACGCAGGAAGAAGTGACGATTTCGGAGTCCTGATTTCTGAAAAAATTGCAAAAGAACTTAACGTCAGAGTCGGTGAATCCATCAAGCTCAAATATAACGATGATGTTCTTGAACTTCCTGTCAGTGCCATAATTGAAAACTATACTTATCATTATGTATATATGTCCCCTGAAAGATATATGGATGTGTTTAAAGAAGCTCCGTCTTTCAATTATGCTTACATAAGATACAGTGACGCTATCAGAAACATCGAAAATGACGCAGAGCGTAACAGAGTCAGAACTGAAAACGCAGAATTTATGATGAAATTCAATGACATTAATGCGGTAATAGATATCGTAAATTCAAGCGAAAGTTTTTCGACAATGTTTGAATCACTTGATTCGGTAATAATGCTGTTTATCGTTTCAGCCGCAGCTCTTGCCTTTGTTGTTCTTTACAACTTGACTAACATTAACATCAATGAACGAAAACGTGAAATTGCGACGC
This sequence comes from Clostridia bacterium, assembly GCA_017380115.1. GTDB lineage: Bacteria > Bacillota > Clostridia > Oscillospirales > Acutalibacteraceae > SIG575. Next base: position 12,056 of record JAFOEP010000118.1, read on the forward strand.
TGAAAGTTCTTGGTTTCCATAACTACCAATCAACGTCGTATATCGGTCGAGAGAATTTTATTATCACTATCCTCGGAACGATTATAGGTGTTTTTGCAGGAATTTTCCTACACAAATTTGTTGTAGAAGTTGCAGAAGTTAACGTCGTGATGTTTGGCAGAACGATTAACTATATGAGCTACATCTGGTCTGTCGTGCTTACATTTGTTTTTTCAATTCTTGTAAGTATATTTATGAGCTTTAACATCAAACGTATTCATATGGTTGAAAGCCTGAAATCAATAGAATAAAGGTTTTGTTATGAGAAATTTTTTCAAAAAAATTGTTGTAGTAGTTATAGTTTCAGTTGTTGCTTTCTGTTCAATATTCTTTGTGGGAAAAGCATCCACTCAAAAAAAATTACAACAAACATGGACCAGAACTTCGCGGACAGAATATAAAATCACTACGCTGAAAAGTGTTCTTGAAATCGACGAAAACACTATTACCTATTCGACAGAATCATTTCTTTCCAGGAAGACGGTCAGAACTTATTTGTATAAAGTCATATCAGCCGGCAAAATTGAAATTGACGGAAAAATATACTCTGTTAAATTCAACTCCGACAATTCGATGTTCACTCTTTCACCTGCCCTCACAAGCGATGAAGAAAGTGAAAATTGGTTTGATATCTGATACTACTTGAAATATGTTTTGTAATGGTATATAATATCAGCATAACAGTTTTTATGACAAAACCCGACAATATTTAATTGTTTTCTACTTTTCAAATCGGAGGGAAAATATGGAATCTAAAAAATTTAAAACCAAATTTATGGGTGGATTTGACAAGAAAGACGTTATGCAATATATAAGCGACCTTCAAAAATCACAAGCCCAGTCAGTTGACGAACAGTTGACACAAAAGATTGCTGAATTGAAAAAAGAAAACGAAATTCTGATGGAAGCCCTTGAAAAAGCAAATGAGCATATCAAAAAGCTTTCAGACCCGATAACAGGCAGCAGCAAAATGGTTGCTTCATCAATTTCTCATTCAAAATCACATTTTGAAAATATGGCAATTCTCGCTGACGGAATCGGAGAAACGACCAACGACGGTCTTATTTCCATCTCAAAAGAAGTGAAATCATTGCTTGAAAAAACAGGCAAGGTTGCAAAAGATTTTGATGATTCTATGAGTCAACTTCGTAAAAATCTTGAAAAGTTTGAAAGCCATATTGCAAAATCCACAGAATATTTTAACGACAGTGTCAAAGAAAATTCTAAAATCAAAAACAAAGTAAAAAATGAAAACGAAAGCATTGAAACATTGCTCTCACAAGGATATGAACTTCTTGACGAAACAACTGTCAAACAGCTTGAAATTTCAAGACTTCTTGACGAACTGAAAAACAAATACGAATAAAATTATTTGAGTCAACAGAAAAATTTCTGTTGACTCATTTTTTATAAATTTCGTTGGTTTTTTAACTTTTTACCAACCAATAATAATATTATATTTTTTTGTGTAGACTTTTTATTTTTTTTGTGATAAAATGTATTTATATATTTTTTATGGAGTATGATTATGACTTTGAAAGAAAAAACCGAACGCTCTTTTGTGTCGTTCGGAACAAGAAAATTAATTAAATATGTAAAGAAAAATCCACAACGTAACCTTTCAAAACTTGTTAATTTTTCAGAGAAATTTATAGGAAAAATTTTTCCTGCTGAAAATTTTCAGAAAATGCGTGACGGTATAAACGATGCAGATAACATTTGGAGAAAGCTCACTCTCTCAACTATCAACGATGTTGACCAGACAGTTCTTGAAAAAATGATTCTTGCGTTCGGTCTGGGTGCAGGCGTTCACGGAACAAAAGCTGTTCGTGAAAACCGTGAGAAATACAACTGTAATATTCCCTGGTTGATTCTGATGGACCCTACAAGTGCCTGCAACAAAAACTGCAAAGGCTGCTGGTCTGCTGAATATGGCCATAAAAACAATCTTACTTTTGAAGAAATGGACAATGTTGTTCGTCAGGGCAAAGAGCTTGGTACTCATCTTTATATGTTTACAGGTGGAGAACCTCTTATCAAGAAAAAAGAAATCATTGAGCTTTGCAAAAAACATCCTGATTGTGTTTTTCTCAGTTTTACAAACGCAACTCTTATTGACCAGGAATTATGCGAACAAATCAAGGAAGTCGGCAACTTCACTTTAATGCTCAGCATTGAAGGCTCTGCACAGTCAAACGACAGCAGACGTGGCGACGGCAGTTATCAATCTACTATTGACGCCATGAAATTGCTTAAAGAAAACAAACTCTTTTTTGGTATTTCAGTTTGTTATACAAACACAAATATTGATGAAGTAACTTCTGACGAGTTTATCGACCTTATGATTGAAAACGGTGCAAAAGTCGGAATGTATTTCAATTATATGCCTGTCGGAACAAACGCCGTAAAAGACCTGATTCCTACCCCTGAAAACAGAAAGTTTATGTACTCATGGCTTCGCAAAATGCGAAACTCAAAAACCGGCAAGCCTATGTTTGTGTTTGATTTTCAGGATGACGGTGAATATGTCGGCGGATGTATTGCGGGAGGAAGAAGATATTTTCACATCAATTCTGCAGGTGATATGGAGCCTTGTGTTTTTATTCATTTTTCCGATTCAAACATCAGAACGCATACACTTCTTGAAGCATTAAAAAATCCTTTGTTCCAGGCATATTATAAAAACCAGCCGTTTAACGACAACCATCTCAGACCTTGTCCGATGCTTGAAAACCCGGATTGCCTCAGAAAAATTGTCAAAGAAACGGGTGCTTATTCAACAGATCTGATTAACCAGGAAAGCGTTGATGACTTGTGTGCAAAATGCGATGAGTTTGCAAAAGCATGGGCACCTGAAGCAGAAAAACTCTGGAACAGCACAAAGCACCCCCATCCAAAGACTCAATATTATCGTGACTCTGCTCAGGCAAAAAATGAAAAATAAAATTAAAAAACAGAAAACGGATTCGCCGAATAAAAGCGAATCCGTTTTTATTTATAGTTTTTTCACATCAATCTGTCTGCAAATCTCTGTTTGTTCTCCACATAAGATAAACATCATTGCCCAGAACAAGGTATGTGTTATCATCTTTTGCGTTGCCTTTTCTGAAACCACAAGACGGGTTTGAAAGTGCTTTAACGAAAGCATTTTTCATACCTTCGTCACGAAGAGTTATTCTCAATTTCAATGCCAATTGAGAACGGTCGGCAAACTTGTCAAGTTTACCCGGTACAAATCCTGTTAACCACCATGATTCACGGTATGTTCTTGTAAACAGAACTTCGTCATACGAGAAGCAAGTGTATCCCATTTTGAACAGGTTTTCATTGTCTGCACAAGTGTAATGTTCTGCAGTTTCGTTTTCATCTTTATAATAAATTCCAACCTCTGCGCCCATAAGAACAAGTCCATATTGACCTTTCCAGAGCTGAACCATCCAATCACGTCCTTCGTAATTGAATTTTATTCTGACTGTATCAATAAAGCAAACTATCATCTGAGCAAGGAAGTCATAATACTTGTTGTAACCGAATTCTCTCTGCCATGCATCGTGAGCTGAGCAGAAGCACTCGTCTTCTTCATCCCACTTAAAGCCAAGAATTCCATATTCCTTTGGCAATTTCGGTGCTTCATCTGAACTTCCTGAGCCTGGTTGAGTTATACTTGTTTCAGAAGAATCTCCCTGAGTTGTGCTTTCAACAACTGATGCAGTAGGCTGCGTTGTGGTTGTTGTGCCATTGTTTTTGTCAGGATTAACTCCAAAGAAAGAAAGTATAGCCATAATCACTGCCATAATCGCGCTGATAAACTTATCCATTCAAATTTCTCCTTTCAGATTTTACCATTATATTTATTTTACCATTATTGCCCTGCTTTTTCAACATTTCTTATAATATTTTATATTTTTGTTTTATTGCACAAATTATAAGTAAAATATTATACATCAATTTTAATTAAAAATCATTTTTAGTCAGCAATTTTCCGTCTTTATCGTAAGTTTCAAGGCTCTTTAAAGAACCTGAGTCGTCATACGAATAAACAAATTTTACAGACATTTCACCGTCTTTATCATATTTTATATTTGAAATAATACAATAAACATCTTCGTTTTTATAGCTGAATTTTTTATATTCATAATTGTCAAGATAATAATCAATTTCGGTGTCAGATGAATAGACAGTTTTCTTTGTTTCTTTAAATCCGTTGCCAAACTTTTTATATTCACATTTTATCATAGAATCAAAAGTTCCGTCGCCAAGAGTTTTTCTTTCAGAAATAATGTTACTGTTTTCATCATATTCATATTCAACTACGGAATTGACACTTCCGTCAGAATTGTTATAAATTTGTTTTTTGACTCTGTTAAGGCTGTCGTATTCCTCAGAATATTCTGCTGAACCTTTGTCAGGATTGTTTGCTTCTTCTTTTTCGTTGTTGCAAGAACAAAAAGCGAATGACATCAAAAGCAACAAAGAAAAAATTACTGATAAATTCCTCTTCATCCGTCTCATCTCCTTTAATATATTTTACCATTTATGGTTATCTCAGTCAAGAAAAAGCATTAAATTGACATAGATTTATTTTAAATATATAATAGATAAATAACGAAAAAGTATTTTTGTTGAAAACTAAATATTTCTTTTGTCAACAGCCATAATAATAATGGTGGTAAATGTTGAAAAAATTTTTTAAAATCGGAATGAGAACAACCAAAACTACATTATGTGTTTTTGTTTGTCTTGTTGTTTATGAAATTTTCTCTTATATCAGCAAGCAGGTTTTGCCGCAAGGCTTTGTTTATGATATATTGAGATTTGCCGTTTTTGACGGTTCCCCTTCTTTTGCGTGTATTGCAGCAGTGATTTGTATGCAGGACAATATTGAAGGAACAAAAAAAGTTGCAGTCAGCAGAATCATAGGGTCGCTTGTCGGTGGCGGATTCGCAATGCTTTTTACATTCCTGAACAATCTTATTTTTTCGGGAAGACTTTATATTGCTTTTGCCCTCATCGGCGTTATACTGATTATATGTATCTGCAACTATCTCGAAAATCCTATTTCCGTCTCAATTTCCGTTATCACATTTTTAATTATTTTTATCGGCACCGATGTTATTCATCCGTATTATTTTTCAATAAACAGAATTATAGGAACTCTGATTGGTGCATTATCCTCTTTTCTTATCAACAAGTATATTTATCCGCCCGAAGAATAATGGCTTTTTTCCTTTCATATATATTTAAAAAATATGAAAGGAAAATAAAAATGAAACTTGTTGTAAGATGTGCAGAAAAAAAGGATATTCTTGATATAATAAAGCTGTATGACAAAAACAATTATTATCCTGACAAATGTTTTTGCAGAAAAAACATTGATACTTTTGACAGGATTGTTTCGTCAGAAAACCAGCATATTATTTTATGTGAAATTGACTCAAAAGTTGTTGCCTGTTGTAGATTTTCGATTATGGAAAGCATTGCTTATGAATGTAGCTGCTTTTGTGTTGCAAACGAATTTTGCGTTGATAAAAACAAAAATATTTTATTGGCTGTTTCTTTAATTGTTTCTAAAGTCAAAGAACTTTCATACAAAAACGGGTGTTGTAAAATTACAATTATGAATGAAAACAAAATAAGTTTTCTTAATTCTCTGCTTTTACAGTCAGGATTTTCTTCTGACGGATGTTATATTTATTGATTTTGAAAGGATGTTGAAAATTGTTGGAAGTTTTAAAAAATAACAGAAAAAGAATTTTGATTGTGCTGATTTGTTTCTTGCTTATTGTCAGTACTATTACAACTATAATAATAAACTGTTCAGAAAGAAAGCATTTTTTGTCGGCTGGTGATTATATTGAAAAAAATGTTGTTGAAAGCATTAATTTTTGCGCTGATAAAAATTTCTTTCAGATATATCCTGACAACACAATAGAATGTATAAACGAGATTGTTGAAAACAAAATGGATTCCGTTTTGCTTGACACTTATCTGACAAAAGACAGCAAAGCTGTTTGCTGTTCAACTCCTGACACAGAAGATCTGATTGGAATGGACGGCACTGTTAAAGATTATACATATTTTGAATTGATAAAATATAACTTAATATCATCAGAGAGTGACGAGCCGTTGGTTTTAAGCCTTGCAAGTGATGTTATTAAGCATTGTATTGAAAATGCAGTCACACCTGTCATTTTTCCTCATGACACAGATAACAATGACGATTTGTTTTCAGTTTTTGAAAAATATCAGGACAAATGCCGCATTGTTGTTGTTTCAGAAAATTACGATTTTCTTCTTGAAATAAACAAAAAATATCCGTCAGTTAATACATGGTATAAAGTCGATAGTCTTTCAGACGAAATTGTTGACAGTCTGAATTTGCTGAACAATTTTGAAGTTATATTTGATGCAAAAAATTATGACAAAAATATGATTGAAAAGCTCAACGAAAGAAACTACCCTTTTGGCTGTTACAATCTTAACAAAAAATCTCAACTCAAAAAATATTGTGCTTTGTCAATCAGCAGTATTATAACATCAGAATTTGTTAAATAACATTTTTTAAAACATAAAAATTTATCTCAGTGGCGTCACAAAAGCTGTGACGCCTTTATTTTGTTTTGAATTGATCTGCGTTGACATCCTTCGAAAACGAGTATATAATATCGATATATTCTAATGCATAATTTTTTTGAATTAACAGTCTGAAAAAAGGAGATTATTATATGAAAATCTCTGTTCTGGCAGAAAACACTGCTCACAACAACTCATTTCTTTGCGAACACGGTCTGAGCTTATATATTGAAACTGATTTCAATAAAATTCTTTTTGATATGGGACAAACAAATCTGTTTGAAAAAAACGCTGAAAAACTCGGTATTGATTTATCTCAGGTGGATATTGCCATACTTTCTCACGGCCATTATGACCATGGCGGTGGTTTAAAACGTTTTTTGGAAATCAATAAAATCGCTCCTGTATTTCTGAGCAGATATGCGTTTGGCAAACATTATAACAGCAGCGAAAAATATATCGGATTAGACCCCGAGCTTCAGAAAAATGACCGTTTAATATATGTTGAAGATTCACTTGATATTAATAAGCAGCTTTCATTATACACCTGCAATCATTCTGAAAAACATTATCCTGTCGACTCATACGGTTTGACAATTATGCAAAACAACACGCTTTGCGCAGACCCTTTTTTGCATGAACAATATTTATTAATTAACGACGGTAACAAAAAGGTGCTTATAAGTGGCTGTTCTCATAAAGGTGTATTAAATGTTGCAAAATGGTTTTCCCCTGATGTTTTTGTCGGAGGTTTTCATTTTTCAAAACTTGACCCCGACAAAAAAGATGATGAAAAAGTTTTGCATCAATCAGCCAGATTGTTGTTAAATGATTTCACAAAATATTATACCTGTCACTGCACGGGAACTGAACAGTTCAATTGTCTGAAAAAAACAATGGCAAATCAGATTGAATACATTTCCACAGGTAAAACTATAATAGTTTAAAACATCTCGTTGTGGGTTTTATGATTACAAATTCGTAGTAAGTGTTTTATAAAATCAAAATACGGCATAACCCTCAAAAGGCTATGCCGTAATATTTTTATATAAAAAAAAGACACAACCTTTTAGTTGTGTCTTTATGGTGACCCGGACGAGAATCGAACTCGTGTTACCGCCGTGAAAGGGCGGTGTCTTAACCGCTTGACCACCGGGCCTTATAAATCGTGGTGGCTACAATTGGATTCGAACCAATGACACCACGGGTATGAACCGTGTGCTCTAGCCAACTGAGCTATGTAGCCATATGACGTTGAAGCACTGCGCTTTACAATCTTCAAAGCCTGTTCATTATATTATATTTTTTATTGTTTGTCAATACCTTTTTGAAAAATTTTTAAAAAATTTTTGTGGCCGTAAAACAATGTTCCGGAATTACTGCTTTACGGCCTTATATATGTCAATCGGATTTTATGCGTCAAAGGCTATTCTGAGGGCTTTTTGCCACCTTTGTCAAAGTCCGTTTATTATTTTTTCTTATTTTTATTATATGTTTAAAAAAACTTTTTGGGACAGGTTGAAATGGATTGAAAAATAGTGTATAATTTTTAATATTATTATTTCAAGGAGAATTGATTTTATGAAAAAATATAACATCGGCGTTGTAATCGCAGATGATTACGAATTTGAGCCTTTTAAAAAATACGCAAACAAATTTGATTCTGAAAAATCAATTGAAAATAATAATGAAATAATCACATTTTCTTTCAGCGATAAAATTAATGTTTTTGCCATAAAATGCGGTATCGGAAAAGTTAACGCCACCATCGCAACTTCATTTCTTATTTTTGTTAAAAACTGTGACATTATTCTCAATATTGGTCTCTCAGGCGCAATCAAGGGAATTCACAGAGGTGATATAATCGTTGGATCTGAATATCTTGAATGTGACTTTGATATGGTCGCTGTGGGATTAAAGCCCGGCGAAAAACCAGGACAGGATTTTATTTACAAAGCAGATGAAAAACTTTTAAACCTTGCCAGAAACTGCAGCATCGACGGTATTCGCAGATTGGGTACAGGTGACTTGTTCCTTGCTGACAAAGCTTTAAAAAATAAATTTGATGATTTGTTTGATATTTATGCTTTTGATATGGAGTCAGCTGCAATTGCATCGGTTTGTTACAAAACAAATATTCCTCATTTGTCAATCAGAAAAATATCTGACGAATGTGACGAAAACGCTTGTGAAACTTACAGAGAACTTAACAACAAAAAAGAAATTCATCTTAGCGAAGTCCTTGAAGAGATGATTTCTCAGATACAGGAGAATTATTGATATGAGAAATGAAAGTCATTTTTTTGCAATGGTTTCAAGAATGAAACACATTGACAGATGGGCTTTGATGAGAAACACTAAAAAAGAAAACGTTTGTGAGCATAGCATGGAAGTTTCTGCGATTGCACACGCTCTCGCAGTTATCAGAAACAAAAAATTCGGTGGTAATCTTGACTGCAACAAAGTTGCCGTTTTAGCGTTATATCATGATATGCCTGAAATTCTGACAGGTGATATGCCTACGCCCGTAAAATACAGAAACGACAAAATCAAATCTGTCTACAAAGAAATTGAGCAATCTGCTTCGCAAACTCTTCTTGAAATGATTCCCGAAGAATTAAGAGACGAATATACTGATTGCTTTATAGAAAACGAAAACGACGAATATCTCTGGAAAATTATTAAAGCTGCTGACAAAATCAGTGCTTTGACAAAATGTATTGAAGAGAAAAAAGCAGGCAATACAGAATTTGACTACGCTGCAATATCTTCCGAAAAAGCAATCAAAAAGATGAATATGCCCGAAGTCGATTATTTTATGGATACGTTTATTAAAAGCTTTAAATATACACTTGACCAACAAAATTTGTGAGGTAAAACAATGTCATACGAAAAAGCTAAAAAACATCTTGAAAAATACGGTTTTGAGGATAAAATAATTTCCTTCGACATTTCAACCGAAACCGTCACTCTTGCCGCAAAGGCTCTTGGCTGCGAAGAAAGAGAAATTGCAAAATCTATAACATTTTATGACGATGCTGAAGATAAGTGCATTATGATTGTTGCAGCAGGTGACGCAAAGATTGACAACAAAAAATTTAAAGATAAATTTGGCTTTAAAGCAAAAATGCTTCAGTTTGAAGATGTTGAAAGATTGACGGGACACGCTGTCGGCGGTGTTTGTCCTTTTGGCGTCGGTGAAAACGTAAGAGTTTATCTCGATTCATCGCTTGACAGATTTTCTGTTGTATTTCCCGCTGCAGGTTGTCACAACAATTGCGTAAAACTGACAGTCGACGAATTAAAAAAATGTTCCGAATGTCTTGAAGTTGTTGACGTCTGCAAAGCGTGGCAGGACAACGAATAAAATTTGTATATAATTTGATAATTTAATATAAAAAGGGGTTTTATCAATGCTGAACAATGAAAAATCAATGGACCAGATAGTTGCTCTTTGTAAGGGCCGTGGTTTCGTTTACGCAGGAAGCGAAATTTACGGTGGACTTGCAAACACATGGGATTACGGCCCTCTTGGTGTTGAATTGAAAAACAACATTAAAGATGCTTGGAGAAAAAAATTCATTCAGGAAAATCAATATAACGTCGGACTTGACAGTGCTATTCTGATGAATCCTCAGACCTGGGTTGCATCAGGTCATCTTGGCGGATTTTCAGACCCATTAATGGATTGCCGTGAATGTAAAACACGCCACAGAGCCGACAATCTCATCGAAGATTTTGATTCTACCAACGTTGCCGGATGGTCAAACGAAGAAATGATGAATTATATCCAGGAACATAACATCGTATGTCCGAATTGCGGCAAACACAATTTCACTGATATCCGTCAGTTCAACCTTATGTTCAAAACATTCCAGGGCGTTACAGAAGACAGCAAGAACGAGCTTTATCTTCGTCCTGAAACAGCACAGGGTATTTTTGTAAACTTTGCAAACATTCAGAGAACAACAAGAAAAAAAGTTCCTTTTGGCGTTGCACAAATCGGTAAATCTTTCAGAAACGAAATCACTCCCGGAAACTTTATTTTCCGTGTTCGTGAATTTGAACAGATGGAACTTGAATTCTTCTGCAAACCGGGCACTGACCTTGAATGGTTTGAATATTGGAGAGGTTTCTGCCGCGATTGGCTTTACAGCCTTGGTATGAAAGAAGAAAATCTTCGTTTGCGTGACCACGACAAGGAAGAACTTTGTTTCTATTCAAAAGCTACAACTGACTTTGAATATCTTTTCCCATTTGGTTGGGGTGAACTCTGGGGTGTTGCAGACAGAACTGATTATGACTTGACACAACACATCAACACTTCAGGCAAAAGCCTTGATTATTTTGACCCTGACACAAACGAAAGATATATTCCGTATGTTATTGAACCATCTCTTGGTGTTGAAAGACTTTTCCTTGCAATTCTCACAGAAGCTTACGACGAAGAAATTGTTGACGCAGAAAAGAATGACAAGAGAATTGTTCTCAGACTTCATCCTGCTCTTGCACCTTTCAAAGTTGCAGTTCTTCCTCTTTCCAAGAAACTCAACGAACAAGCCGGTGAAGTTTATCAGAAACTTTCAAGCAAATTTATGGTTGATTATGATGATGCAGGATCAATCGGAAAACGCTATCGCCGTCAGGACGAAATCGGCACTCCGTATTGCATCACTTTCGATTTTGACAGTCTTGAAGACGGTTGCGTAACTGTACGTGACCGTGATACTATGCAACAAGAAAGAATTGCGATTGACGACCTTGAAGCATATATCGAAGAAAAAATTAAATTTTAATTCAGTTTAACCTTTATAATTTCATAAAATCCAAAGACCTTGCCGATTGATTTTCGACAAGGTCATATTTCTTTAATTTAATGCTTTATTTGGCTTTTTGATATGTTTTCAGGTAAAATTACTTTCAAGAAAAAAATCCTCCTGTGGCTTGAATTTTGAGGCGCCCCCTGTCAAGTAGACAGACGAAAAAACAAAAAAGTTTATTTAAAAGAAAAAACAAAATGTTTGGATGAATGAATTCCACCCTGCTGCGCAGCAGGGTGGAATTTTTCACGCTGCGTTAGCATAGTGAAATTCCATTGGAGTCATACATTTCAGCTTAAGCTGAAAGCGTTTTGTATTGTAGAAATCTATGTAATTTTCAATTGCTTGGGTAAGTTCTTCTTGGGAGGTGAATTTTTTGAGGTAGTACATCTCAGATTTTAGAATGCCCCAATAGCCCTCCATCGGACCGTTATCAATGCATCTTCCAACTCTGGACATACTTTGTTGCATACCGGCTGCCATCAATTTGCTGTAAAATGTTTTGGTTGTGTACTGAAAGCCTCTATCGCTATGGAATAGTGGATGAGCAGATGGATTGTTTTCAATAGCTTCATCGAAAGTATCAAACACAAGCTGATTGTTGTTACTTGTTCCGATTTTGTAGGCTACTATTCGTCTGTCGTATATATCCAGTATTGCACTTAAATACAATTTCTTAACTTCTGTACCGACATAATATTTAAACTCAGTTACATCAGTAAGCCACTTCTCATTAGGTGCATCTGCATAGAACTCTCGGTTAAGAACATTTTCTGCAGTTACCTCTGGTGTGGATTTGATGTAATTGTATCTCTTTTTTCTACAAACAGATTTTAAATGAAGCATTTGCATCAACCGATAAATACGTTTTTTGTTGTAGTTAACATCATGTATTCTATTAATGGTTATTGTCATTTGACGGTATCCTAATATCCCGTTTTGTTCTTCGTATAATTCCTTTATCCACTCAACAAGTTGTTCATTTGTCTTTTGATGTTGGCTCGGTTCTCTCTTCAACCATTTGTAGTAGGCACTACGACAAATATGCAGACTTTCACATAGCTTCTCAATAGGATAACCTTCTGTTTGATTCATATACTGTACTGCTATGTATGAAACTTCATTTCGTACTCCGCTTACCAATCGCCTCCTCTCAGTTCCCTCAATTTTTTTAACAGGGCTATCTCCATTTCCTGGTCTTTGATTTTGGCTTGTAATATCCTGTTTTCCTGACGAAGACGTTCTTCTTCGGTAAGTTCAGAATCAGGCTTTGTTTTTCCTCGACGGTCTGTTAAGCCTTCTACACCTTTTTCTTCATACTTTTTAACCCACAAGTAAATTTGTTGGTAACTTACATTGTAGGTTTCTATTGTTAACCCATAATCTTTCCCATGTTCTATGCAGTAAGCAACTATCTCTATTCGTTCTTCGAAAGTGGTTTTTCTTCCTTTGGTCATATAGATTTCTCCTTTAGCCGAGCTTCGCTCCTTAAAATCTTTATGACCATTATACCACTTTATCCAATCTCTGAGTTGTACTCTTCCATTTATTTTATATTTTTTACATATCTCTATCTGGCTTCCTTTTCCAGACAAATAGTCTGTTACTGCTTGTATTTTTAATTCTTTACTATATTTTTTCCTTTCTTTGCTTAATCCTTGAAATTCATATGTTGCAACCATATCCATCAAAGTCATTGCTGCTATCCCGTACTTTTCTGCTATTACCTTGTAACTTCCTTTTCCTGATTGATATTCTTTGACCGCTGCTATTCGTTCTTCATAACTTAGTTTTGACATAAATATCCCCCTAAAGTAGTCTTGAAATTTTTGTTATTTCAAGTGTCTACTTTAAGGGGATTATATCATTTGCCATAGGAGGATTGATTTTAATTTTATATCTGTTTATCAGCTGAACAACATCAGGCAGAAGCCTGCTGCTATTGCAGAGCCGATAACGCCTGCAACGTTTGGTCCCATTGCGTGCATAAGAAGGAAGTTTGTCGGGTTTTCTTTTGCACCAACAGTCTGGGCAACACGAGCTGCCATCGGAACTGCTGAAACACCTGCTGAACCGATGAGAGGATTGATTTTGCCACCAGAAAGTTTATACATAAGTTTTCCGAGAAGAAGTCCTCCGATTGTTGAGAAACAGAATGCAAACAAACCGAGGAAAACAATTTTAAGTGTGCGCATCTGAAGGAATTGTTCACCGTTAGCAGTTGCACCAACTGTTACACCAAGCATAATTGTAACTATGTTGATGAGAGAGTTTTGTGCTGTGTCGCTGAGTCTGTCGCATACGCCACTTTCTTTGAAAAGGTTTCCAAGCATCAGCATACCGATAAGCGGAGCTGTTGATGGAAGAAGCAAAACGCAAAGAACTGTAACAACGATCGGGAAAATAATTTTCTCAGTTTTGCTGACCTGTCTGAGCTGCTGCATTTTAACCTGGCGTTCTTTCTTTGTTGTCAATGCCTTCATAATAGGTGGCTGAATAAGAGGAATAAGCGCCATGTATGAATATGCTGCAAGAGCGATCGGAGCAAGTAATTCCGGTGCAAGTTTTGATGCACTGTAAATTGCTGTCGGGCCGTCTGCTCCACCAATAATACCAATTGCTGCTGCTTCCTGCGGTGTGAACCCAAGCATACATGCAACAGTAAATGCAACATAAATTCCGAACTGTGCAGCTGCACCGAGAAGAAGACTTGAAGGTCTTGCAATCAACGGACCAAAGTCAGTCATTGCACCTATGCCGAGGAATATCAGGCATGGGAAAATACTACTTTTTACACCTGCGTAAATCAAACGTAAAACACCGTCATCATACCAATGTGACCCTGCAACTTTCTGCGTTGCATCCATAAGACCTGCCGGGTCAGCCATAAGACCTGTGTCAGGGAAGTTTGCAAGCATAATACCAAAAGCTATTGGTAAAAGAAGAAGCGGTTCAAATTTCTTGACAATAGCAAGAAAAAGAAAAACAAACGAAACAAGAAGCATTACTCCTTGCTGCCAGGACAATGTAAGGAAACCTGATGCTTCCAAAAGCCCTTTAAGTATTCCGATAATATCCATCTTTTGTCCTCCTTAACCAATAACAGCGAGGACTTGGTCAGTTTCAACAGTTGAACCTTTTTGAACGAGAATTTCTTTGATTGTTCCATCCACAGGAGCAACTATATCGTTTTCCATTTTCATTGCTTCGAGAACCATAATTACATCCCCGGTTTTAACGGAAGTTCCAACGGCTGAATTGATTGCAAGAATATTTCCAGGCATCGGGCTGAGAACTTTTTCGCCTGCAGCTGTTGATTGCTGAACAGCCGGAGCTGCTGCGGGTGCTGCAGCAGGAGCAACAACAGGCGCTGCAGCAGGAGCTGCCTGAACAGGTGTAGAAGAAATGAGAGAAACTTCGCTTTCTTCAACTTCTACTTCATAGTTTGTGTTATTAAGTGTTACTAAATATTTCATTATTAATCCATCCTTTCAGCTTAATCAACTTTTTTAATAGACTTGAAATCAAGTCTGTCGAGCGGAATATCCGTTTCGTGGCTTACAAGTGCCATAACCATAGCTGCTGACTTTTCATCAACATTTATAAGCTTAACTTTTCTGTCACCGATTGTAGGCACTTCCGGCAATGAATCTGTTTTTGTTTCAACAACAGTTTCCTGTGTTTCCTTACCTTTGTTCAAAAATGCATTGATTGCTTTACCTATCAGAACAATACATACTGCCAGAAGACCAAGCTCGAGGAGAACAACACATATACCTATAAGACTTGCAAGTAACGCATCTGTTATGCCAAAAGAAGCAAGTTGTTCGTCTGTGAACATTTTAATCATTTCAAGTGTGTTCATAAACTATTCCTCCCCGTCAATTCTTTTAATAGAATACGTAACTGTATTCTCTTCTTTTTCTTTTCTTTGTTTCAGGAAAGCTTCTGCCTGAGCCGGGAAAGCAATATAAGACAAAACATCTTCTTCGCTCTTTGCAAGGTCGCCGATTTCTTCTTTTGCTTTATCATAACCCGGTTCAAGAGTGTCAGCAAATCTGACTTCAAGAGGAGTTTCATCGCCGAGGATCATTTTCTGTACATCAGGATTGATTTTTCCGGGAGCTGTACCGTATTCTCCTTTGAGATAGTTCTTGATTTCTTTTGAAACGTTTTTATATCTTTCACCTGCAAGAACGTTTGCAGTTGCCTGAACGCCTACCATCTGGCTCATTGGAGTTACAAGCGGAGGATATCCGAGGTCTTCTCTGACTCTTGGTGTTTCTTCGAGAACTTCTTCAAGCTTATCAAGTTTGTTCTGAGCTGTAAGCTGAGCAACAAGGTTTGAAAGCATTCCACCCGGAACCTGATAGTTAAGAGCGTCTGTATCTGTTGCAAGAACAACAGGATTGAGAAGATTGCTCTTGAGCACTTCTGCTCTGTATGGTTTAAAGAAGTCGTTAATTGTTTTAAGGTTTTCATCTTTAAGGTCAACTTCAAAACCTTCCTGACGCAATGCATAAGCCATTGTTTCAGTTGACGGCTGTGATGTTCCGCCTGAGAAACAGGAAATTGCTGTGTCGATTACATCAGCGCCTGCCTCAGCAGCTTTCATAAGTGTCATCGGGCCAAGGCCTGTTGTGCTGTGAGTGTGAACAACAACAGGGAGTTTAACGTTTTCTTTGAGAGCCTTAACAAGTTCATAAGCCTCGTTTGGTCCCATGATACCTGCCATATCTTTGATACAAATTGTTGAAACGCCCATATTTTCCATATCTTTTGCAAGTTTAACATACAAATCAAGGTTATGAATCGTTCTGAGCGTGAAGCAAAGTGTACCTGATGCAACAGCAAAGTTTTTGATTGTTTCGTAAACTGCAACTTCAATGTTTCTGATGTCGTTCAAAGCGTCAAAAATTCTGATAATATCAATTCC
>JAFOEP010000119.1 GCA_017380115.1 Clostridia bacterium
AGTCGGAAGCACAGTCGATGTTGATGCTTTTGAATTTTCTCCTTTGTCAAACAGCAAAATGAACTTGTTTGAAAAGTTTAGATATAATATGAGTAACATTCAGAAAAAGAAAGCTGCTGTATCTGAAATCAGATAATTGAAGAAACAAATAAAAATTCCCGATATGCGTAAGCATTATCGGGAATTTTATTATTATTATTTTTTTGTTTTAAATCAGAATTAATAATTTTCCTGGTGAATTTCAAAATATGCCTGAGGATGAGCACAAACAGGGCATACATCAGGAGCTTTTGTTCCGACAACGATATGACCACAGTTACGGCATTCCCAAACTTTAACTTCACTTTTTTCAAATACTTCTTTTGCTTCAACATTGTGAAGCAAAGCACGATAGCGTTCTTCGTGATGCTTTTCAATTGCAGCAACTTCACGGAATTTCTGAGCTAATTCTTTGAAGCCTTCTTCTTCTGCTGTTTTTGCAAAGCCATCATACATATCTGTCCATTCATAGTTTTCACCTTCTGCTGCAGCTAAAAGGTTGTCAGCAGTGTTTGAGATACCTTTCAACTCTTTGAACCACATTTTAGCGTGTTCTTTTTCATTGTCAGCAGTTTTCTGGAAGATTGCTGAAATCTGTTCAAAACCTTCTTTTTTGGCAACGGAGGCAAAATAAGTGTATTTGTTTCTTGCTTGTGATTCTCCGGCAAATGCCATTTCAAGATTTTTTTCTGTCTGAGTTCCTGCATAAGGAGTTTTAGGCTTTTCCTCAATCAGTTGCAATTTGTCGCCTGACTGTTTACATTTAGGACATATAGCTTGTGCACCTTCAGGAACTTCAAAAATTTCACCGCAAACTAAGCATTTAAACTTTTTCATTTTAATACCTCTTTTTCTTAAATAATATTTTCTAACAAAGGCACGATTGCTTCCTTTGTTTTGTAACCGACAAAAGTTTCAATTATTTCACCTTTATTTAAAATAAAAACACAGGGAATACTTGAAATTTTAAAAGCTGATGACAATTCAACTTCTTCGTCAACATTGATTTTACCGACCTTCAGTTTTTCGTCGTATTCTTTTGCAATTTCTTCAATCACAGGAGAAAGCATCATACACGGACCACACCATTCAGCCCAGAAGTCAAGCAAAACAGGAATGTCGGAATTCATAACTTCATCGTTAAAATTTTCTTTTGTAATTTTAATTTCAGCCATAACTTTTTCTCCTTAATCTTTGGATTTGTAATAAAGCATACAATGACAGAAGCCTTCAAATTCGGGGTCATCAATTTGCTGCTTGAATTCTTCACACATACATTTGAATTCTTCTTTTCTTTCAGCTCTGCAAGGGCAGTAACCACCTGTTCTTTTGAGACCTTCTTTTACAACTTTTACTATATCCTTGTTAGTATTTAAAGAAATTTTCATTTTATTCTTCACCTGAATTCTATTGTAATAATAAATTATCTCAATTTAATATTATGGAAAAATCATTTGAGTTTTTACTGTATTGGTAAAAATAATATATAAAAATCAAATAATTAACCGAAATTACAATAAATTATTTCGTAGGATGAATCTGAATTTCAATATCACTCAACGGGAAGGAACAGCAAGGGTGGATATATCCATAAAGCAGGTCTGCCTCTCTTCTGCCGTCAATCGATTTTGGTGTGTAAATTTCACCGCTTATGAGTTTTGAATGACACCAGCCACATTCACCACTTCTGCAATGAGCAGGAACGGAAATACCGTTAGCTTCAAGAGTACGAAGAATAGATGTGTCAGCATCGGCAGTAACGGTTTGTTTTGTGCCGTTGAAAGAAACTGTAATATTAAATTGACTTGAAACATTTTCAGGATAATCAGGTTCTTTTGAAGGATTGAAGAACTCACCAAATAATTCGTGACGGATAAATTTTCTTCTCAGGGAAAGAGATTCAATTTCTTTGTCAACAAAATCATACATTGCCTGAGGTCCACACATAAAAATTGAATAAAGACCGTCAGGTTTGTATTTGTTAATCAGTTCTGCTGTGATAAATCCACTTTCGCAGCTTTCGTTGTTCTCTTCACTTAAAACATTGACCAATCTGAATTTGTCGCATTTTTTTGCTATTTCAACAAATTCATCCTGGAAAATAGCTTCTTCAAGATTGCGTGTGCCGTAAAGAAGTGTTAAAGATACATCTTCGTCAGAGTCAGAAATTGCTTTTGCAAGAGAACGGAACGGAGTGATACCACTACCGCCGGCAATACCGATAATTGTTTTTGCATCTCTGAGAGGTTCATAAGTGAACGTTCCGAGAGGTGCAGAAGCAGTAACTTCTGTGCCGACAGTCCAATTGTCGAGAATGTATTGTGATGCAAGGCCGTCTTTTACTCTTTTGATTGTGAGCATATAATATCCGTCAAGAGATTCTCTCGGTGATGATGAGATAGAATACGGACGGGTAATAGTTGCGTTACCTACGGTGAGATTGATTGAAAGATATTGACCTGCACTGAACCAGGCGAGTTTTTCAGTACCTTTTTCTGCGTCAGGTACAAGATAAAATGTTTTAATATCGCAAGAATGTTCAACGATTTTTGATACTCTCAAAAATTGTTTTTCAGGATGTAATGCGTTTGCAATCTGATTTGGTTTGTATGAGTCAGCAGATGGAAGAGAATTTGTTGATGCCTTAGAAATAATTTTTTCTCTTTTAGGAACAGCTTTGATAAAGTCCATCACGCTAAGCTTTGAGATTCCTTTTTTTGCCATTAAGCATTACCTCCTTTCAATCTTTCGACAACACGTTTTGCAACGATACTTCCAACTGTGTATGCGCTGCTGTAACCGTCGCCGTTAGTGTAATGTCCGCCACAGAAACTAAGACCCGGTATTTTGTAGTCAAGTGCTTCAAATGTTGTTCTTAAAACTACATTGTCCCAACCTGAGTTTTTATAACCGTAAATTGTTCCTTCCGGCGTACCAAGATATCTTGCGAAGGTTACCGGCGTCGCAACACTTATTTCTTCAATGTGAGGAATAATTGAGATGTTGAGCACTTCTTCGCAGTCTTTTATGAATTTTTCAGCTAAATCGTTTTTATATTTTTTATAACCCTGAGGGGTAAGGTCTTCCGGTAAATCACTTCCAAAAATGGGGAGAGTGAAGAAAAGAGTGCAAGTTCCATCAGGGGAAGAATCAGGAATTGTATTGTTAAGACAGTTAACAATATAAAATCCCTCAGTTTTTCTGGTGTTGTATTGAGTTCTCGGGTCAGCATTGTTCTGAATGAAGATGGTGTAGTCTTCGATTCCAAGTTCTTCTGCTGTGCAGTCAAGTCCGACATAAATTGTAGCAACTGAAATACCAAATTCTCTTGCGTTTGCAAGTTTCATTTGGCGTTTAGGAATTTTAGTCTCGTCACTCATATTGAAAACATTGTCAGGAATAACGTTTGAGATAACCTCGTCAGCGAAAAATTCTTCGCCGTTTGCAACAACACCAATCACTCTGCCGTCTTCAGTGTAAAGGAATTTTGTAACTTCACTATTATATTTGATTTGTCCACCAAATTTTTCAAAAATGTCAACAAGGGCAACAGAAAGTTCGTGTGAACGATGATGTGGCATTGCTGCCCCTTCAACAATATATGAATGAATCATTGAAAGGAAATGCATTGCATTAAGTTCATCGGTAGGAACGCCAAGATATCCCCAATAAGTGTTAATGATGTTCTGAGCTTTTTTAGGCATTGACAAAGAATCCATAACTTCTTCAACGCTGTGACTTGCAACACGAAGGAAATCTGAATGTTGTGTCAATATTTTGAAAACATTCGGAACACCTTTGACACTTGCAAGATAGTCCAAAGCGGCTCTGATTTTTTTGTTGAGTCCAAGAAATTCTCTGACACTTTTTTCACTTCCGGGAACAGCATCATCAATACTTTTGATAAAGTTTTCTATGCCTGCTTTGAGGGTTACGTCATAACCGTCATCGCCCTTTACGATTGTACGGAAAACTTTGTCTTCATATTCCCAGTTGATTTTAACACCGAGGTCATCAAATAATTTATAAATTTGTGAGGGATTTTCTTTTGTGCCAACACTACAAAGTTCGTGAAGTGAAGGCTCAAATTCAAATCTGCCTCGACGAAAACTTGTTGCGCATCCACCCGGGAGATTATGCTTTTCAAGCAAAAGGGTTTTAAGGCCTTCTTTGGCTGTTGTTGCAGCAGCCATAAGACCCCCGTTTCCCGCACCCACAACAATTACATCAAATTTGTTGTTCATATAAAATATCCTTTCAATGTCAGTGAATTAAATAATTACCAAAAATTATCATTATAATTATACCATACAATAAAATGTTTTAGCAATAGCAAAATTAAATGATTTATCAGAAAAGTTATGATTCTCTTGAAAAACAGGGGACATTATGATATTATAGAAAATGTGATAAATAAAAAAGTTTTCTTCAATAAAAGGGGTATTTATGAAAAGAAAAATTGCTTTTTTTGATATTGATAAGACGCTTATATATGGAGACAGTTTACATTCTCTGTTAAGATACGGTTGCAAAAAATGGCCGGTTTATTATTTTCTTTTACCGTTAATACCTTTTGCGGCACTTTTGTACGTGATGAAAATTCTTCCGAGGGAGAAGCTCAAAGAAATTTATTATAAACCACTTGAGAAATTTGAAGATGACGATTATGAAAAGTTCTTTGACAAATACATATTATCCAGGAAAATTGAAAAGACTTTCTCTCAGCTTATCAGCCTGAAAGAACAGGGATATTATATTATTTTGGTGACTGCTTCTGCATATGCATATATGAGGATATGGAAAAGCAGAGGATATGCTGACGAAGTTATTGGTACTCAGGTTGAGGAAAAAAATGGATTATATAGCGGGAAGATTATTTCAAAAAATTGTGCCGGAGAACAAAAAGTAATAAAAATAAAAGAACTTTTTGAACAAAAAAACATAGAAATTGATTATGAAAATTCAATTGGCTTTTCCGATTCTGACAAAGATATTCCGATGCTCAATCTTGTTTCAACAAGAGTCAGGGTGTTGAGAAACGGACAACATACAAAATTTATTTGATGTGAGGGTATTGATATGAAGAATTTACCTAATATACTTTCTGTATTCAGAATTTTTGCTTCAATTACAATGTTGGTATTTATGGTTATAATTAATCCGGTTGAAAACCGAAATCTGTTTGTGCTTTTGCCGGGAATAATATTTGTCTTAGGATGTTTTTCAGATTTTCTTGATGGAAAAATTGCAAGGCATTATAATGTTGTTTCTGATTTCGGGAAATTTATTGACCCTATAGGTGACAAAATACTGACTTTTTTTGCAATGCTTGGATTTATATTTGTCGGGGCAGATAAAGGCTTTCCGTTTATGCTGATTGCTATTTCAGCAACTTTATTACGAGAATTTACAATAAGCTCAGTCAGAATGATGTCTGCAACAAAAGGTACGGTTGTAGCGGCAAATATTTTAGGCAAAATAAAAACCGTTTCTCAGATGGTATCTTTGATTTCATATTTTGTGCTTATTGAAACGGAACATATGATTATCGCTCAGATATTGCTTTCAATTTCAGTAGTGTTTACGATTGTTTCAGGTGCAAATTATGTAAAAGGATTTTTTGAGTTGATGAAAAACAAATAATACATAAAAAGAAGAAAAACGGAGTTTTTAAACTCCGTTTTTCTTTTTTTATTCAATTGGAAAGAACACTATTTTAATAATCTTCCGACTATCTGATTGTTAACTGTTCTGACATCAAAACTTGATTCGGCAAATTTTCTTGATTCTGCTGCCATTTTTTCAGTTTCTTCGGGGTGTTCAATGAGCCATATCATTTTTTCAGCAATTGCGTCGCTGTCTTGTTTGTTAACCAGAAAACCGTTTAACCCTTCAATTACAGTTTCTTTGCATCCGGGTGTGTTACAAGTAATAATGGGGCGACCGGTTGAAAGGGCTTGCATTGAGCAACGGGAAACGCCTTCAAAGTATGACGGATAAACGAAGAATCTGCATTTTTCAAGCCATGATGCCACGTCTGATGTCGGGCCATGATATGCCACAACGCCTTTTTGAGAATATTCTTCAATCATATTTTTAATGGCAGCATCTTTTTCGTTTTTTGAAGCGTTGTCAAGTGGGCCAACGATATCAAATATTGCAGAAGGATAAATTTCTTTAACTTTTTCTGCCGCTTTTATGTATTCAAATGCACCTTTTGTGTGGGTAATTCTTGAAAGGAAAAGGAACTTGTTTTCCTTGGGAAGTGGTTTGAGAGGGTATGCTTCAAGGTTAACGCCCGACCCTGCTGTTACCATAACTTTTTTCTTGCTTCTGACGATATGTTTTCTCGCAAACATTTTCATATCATCTGAATTCTGGAAAGATATACAAGATGATAAAGCATAAGCAATCATCATCATAGGCAGGGAAATAAATCGAAGAAGCTTTCCTTTTAATCCCTGAATTGTGAAAAGTGTACCACTACCGTTGACAACGCATACAATGTTTTTGGCTTTTCCTAATTTTGCACCGATAGCCATTGACGGATGATTTTTAACTCCGTAAATCAAAACGGAATCAAGCTTATATTTCTTGACTTGTTTTGCAATATTGAAAATTGATTTTAATTCTTTTATCGGGTTAGTATTTCCACGACTTGCGTCAAGAGGAATAAAAGTGACATTATTTTCTTCAAAAAACGGGTGAATTGTTCCGTCATAAATTCCACCGACAAAAACTTCGTATCCGTTTTCTTTGATTAAATCTATAAGCTCAGTACGTGCTGATTTGATTGAACTTGCGTTGTTGCAGAAAATACCTGCTCTCATTGTATCTTTTCCTTTCCGTAAAAAATATTATTCTCTGACAATTGACGTGTCAATTTCTGATTTTGCTTTGTCGGCTTTTCTTGCGGCTTCTTCAACGTTGTCGGCTGTTGCAATAATGTAACCGTTGCCGTCGTTGTTGATTTTATATTGTGTGATTGTGTTTCCGATAGCAAGATGATGTTCGATTATAACATCATTATCACGGGCAATCTTATCAAAATCGGGAAGAGCTTTTATTTTTCCGGGAGAAAGAGCAAGAATTCTTGTGGCGCATATTCCTTTTTCACCACGGGTAAAAGTGAAATCTTCGCCAAGTGCTGCTTTTATCATATATCCCATATAATCAATTCCCGTACCCATCGGAATAATGTGTGAACCAATCATATTACCGCCCATACGAGCACCGATATCAACTATATGAACTTTTCTGTCTTTTGTAATCAGAAGGTCCATATTCACAGAACCGAAGTTGACTCCGAGAGCTTTAATTGCTTTTTTTGCACAATCTATAACCTTGTCTTCAAGCTCCTTGTCAAGCCCGGAGGGGATAGCATGTCCCAATTCTGAATAATAAGGAGGATTGGTCATCCATTTTTTCATAACGGCAAGTACGTGATGCTTTCCGTTTTCAACAAAATTTTCAACGCCGTATTCTTCACCGTCGATGAATGATTCGATTTCAGCTTTGCGACTTACGGAATTATCAAGCGCATATTCACAAGCCTGTTTGAGTTGACTTTCGTTGTCAACACGACTTGCTCCACGGCTGCTTGAACCGTCACAAGGCTTCACCATAACGGGAAAAGAAAGTTTTTTTGCAATATCTTCTATGTTTGTGTCTGTTGTTATTTCAAAAGCCTGTTGAGTGTCGTCAACCTGATTTTCAAACAAGCATTTACGGACATGATATTTGTTTTTTATTAATTTTGCAACTTCCGGTTTAAGACCGGGGAGTCCCATTTGTTCAGCAATATAACTTGCGGTAATAACGCCAAAATCTGTTGCAGGGGAAAGCACACCGTCAATATTATTTTCTTTTGCAAATTTAAGACAAGCTTCTTTGTCTACAATATTGATACATTCATAGTGGTCAGTATATTTTTTGCAAAAATCATCAATATCAGTACCCAACGCAAAAGTTGTGTAACCCATTTCTTTGGCTTTTCTTAAAACAAAACCTTGAAGGAAACCTGAACCGATAATCAAGATTTTCTTTTTCAAAGAAAACGCCTCCTTTGTTTTAATATGTTCTACGAATTAAAATCGGAAAATTGTCACCTGATTCCAGGTTAAAATTCATCGGATTTGTTCAACTATTTTTACATAGTTTTCAATGATGTAATCAATTTCTTCGTCAGTAAGTCTTGTATGAAGAGGTAAGGAGATTTCGTTTGCAAATCTCTCATAAGAGTTCGGATAATCTTTAATATCAAAACCAAGTTTTTTGTATCCTGTCATCATCGGCAACGGTTTATAGTGAACGTTACAAGCAATGCCTGCTTCTGCCATTTTTACAATGATATCCTGTCTTTGTTCAGGAGTGATGCCCGGTATTCTTGTGATATACAGGTGTCCTGATGAATGATAGGTGTCACAATAATGTTCAAGCGTTTCAATTCCGACAGCCCTGAACGCAGAATCGTATTTTTTGATTATTTCTTCTCTTCTTTCAAGCATACCCGGATATCTTTTCAACTGTGCAAGTCCGATACCGGCCATAATATCTGTCATATTGCATTTGTAATATGGTCCTACGATATCGTATTCCCAGGCGCCGAGTTGAGTTTTTGCCAAGGCGTCTTTTGATTGACCGTGGAGAGAATAAAGCTGTGCCATACGATAAAGCTCTTCGTCTTCAATTCCATCGATGCCTTTCCAGGTCAATGCACCACCTTCTGCTGTTGTAAGGTTTTTGACAGCGTGAAATGAAAATGAAGTAAAATCGGCAATGCTTCCGACTTTTTTGCCGTTCCAGGAAGCACCAAAAGCGTGTGCACCGTCTGTGCATATTGCAATTCTGCCAAGAGCTTTCTGAATATCATTTGATGGATTAAATAAGCTTTTCTTGCTTTCAACAATTTCAAAAATACGGTTATAATCACAAGGTACACCACCAAGGTCAACAGGTATAATGGCCTTTGTGTTTTCTGTGATTGCATTTTCAACAGCATCATAATCCATTTCAAGATTATCTTTCTGCACATCAACGAGAATCAATTTTGCTCCGACATGACATACAACCGATGCAGAAGCAGTATATGTGTAAGCAGGTACAATGACTTCATCTCCCGGACCTACTCCTAATAGACGGAGTGCCATTTCAGCGCAGGCAGTCTGGGAATTGAGGCATACAGCTTTGTTGACGCCACAGAAGTCAGCAATCTGTCTTTCAAATTCTTTCGTTTTCGGACCGGTAGTTATCCAGCCTGAGCTGATTGCGGCAGCAGCTTCTTTAATTTCAAGTTCTGACATATCGGGTGGTGAAAAGGGAATATTCATTTTCATTTTTCTCCTTTTATCTATACATTTGAACAAATTTTCACAAATAATATTATATCACAAACAATATTAAAACTCAACACTTTTGTATGAGATGGAAACAAATAAAAAAGCCGACACTTTTCGGGTGTCGGCACGTGTATGTATATTAAACAATTATTTTTCAACTGTTTCTTTTTCGTCAGCTATGGGTAATATTTCTTCGGCTTCGTTAGTGTAAATATTTTCGTGTTTCAGAACAGTGGAAATTGATTTAAAGAAAATTTTCACATCAAGAGAAAATGAAACATTTTGAGCATACCACGCATCTTTCAGACGTTTATCTCTTACAGAAAGACCATTTCTGAAATATGCCTGAGTATAACCCGTGATACCGGGGACAACATTCATTTTGTCCATCTCGTCTTCTTTGTAGTTTTCAAGTGCTTCATAACCACTTGCACGAGGACCGATGATACTCATTTCACCTTTGAGAATGTTGAGAATCTGAGGGATTTCGTCAATACTTGTCTCACGAATAATTTTACCTACTTTTGTAACTCTTGAATCGGTAGCGGAATTAAAACTGCTTCCGTCAGGGTTAAGAAGATTCGGCGCATTGACTTTCATTGAACGGAACTTGTACATTTTAAGGAGTGAGCCGTTTTTGCCGATTCTTTCTGCCTTATAAAAAATCGGGCCACCGTCTTCGATTTTGATTGCAAGACCTACAACTAAATAGAGTATTGCAAAGAAAGGAAGTGCAATCAAGCTTATTATAAAATCAAAACCTCTTTTTACGAATTTCACATAAAAACTCGAACAGGCCTTTTTTTCTGTCGTCACCATTTTTATATACCCCCACAACTACGGCAACAATGCCGATTTTCTTTTTATATACTATCAAAAACGAAACAATAAATCAAGTTTCATAAAATGGAAAAATCAATAAACGTTGTCGTCACCCATAAAAATGTTCCAGTTTCTTGGATCGAAGATATCAGTTTTGCCGTTATAATTCATTTTGATTGCGTTGAAATAACGAATCGGAGCTGCATTTAAAAATCCAAAACGCTCAAACATCAGATGAGCTTTTGTATTTAATTTACACCAGGTCGTTATTTTTTCAAGATTTTTTTCCTTTGCAACATTATACAAATAGTTAACTATAAGCTTAATATTGTCAGCATTGTCTGCATAATGGTATTCCGTAATATTTATTTCGCTTCCGTAGATATTGTAAACAAACCAGACGTCGTCAGAAATTTTTACGATTTTGTAATCGTTTGTGATGTGATTTTTATATCTCCATGAGATGTATTTTTCTTCTTTCAAAATATGTATCAAGTCTGTGTCTTCTTCCTTGAGGTTGCTCCAATCGTCAGTTGATAAAACGCTGACGGGCTCAACTTCAACTTCGGGATTAATTTTTAATTGTAAAGTCGGGAATTCGCACACATCTATTCCGTTAAGTTTGGCACAACAAATAGGATTTGAAGCATTGTTGGGAAATGAATAGGCGAAAGAATATCCTTTTTGTGACATATTTTCTAACGTCATATTTGCAAGTTTGACATACAGTCCTCTGCCTTCATATTCAGGGTGTGTCATAGCGTGAACAAATATAGCGGTTTTGTGAGGTTTTTTGTCAATCATAACGACGGAGGGCATAGCTGAGTGACTTGCAACATAGTTTCCGTCATCAATTGCAACGCATATAAGCAATTCTTCATAAGGGTTATCAAAAAATTTTTGTTTTATGATTTTCTCGTCAATTTTAGCTGTAAAACAAGAGCTGTAAAGAGCACAAAACTTATCAAAGTTTTGGCTTAATTCATCTTTGCTCAAAAATTTAAATTCCATTTTAAACGAGGCCTCCTTAAAACTATGCAAGAAATATCTCTTGTGTGCCAGATATGTTATGCGCTTGAAAGTTTTCAATACCCGCCTGCTACACATAATTTTCAAGTCTAATTATAAAATAAAACCACTCTTTTGTCAATACTGCGATACGGTTTTACATAATGTTTGCAACTGCTTTTAAATTGACAAAAATATATAACGGTAGTATAATATTTTTAATAAAAAGTTTATAGAAAACATTGATGATTTACGGAGGGGAATTATGCTGATAAAACCTTTCGAAAACAGAATATTTCTTTCTTCACCCACAATGCACGGTGACGAGTTGGTCTATATAAAGAAAGCTTATGAAACAAACTGGGTTTCAACCGTCGGTGAAAACATAGATGAAATTGAAAAGCAGATTGCCGAAAAAACAGGATGCAAATATGCAGTAGCATTGTCCTCCGGTACTTGTGCAATTCATATGTGCCTTAAAGCTGCAGGGGTCAGAAAGAATGACATAGTTTTTGTGAGCGATATGACTTTCAATGCGACGGTAAACCCGATAATTTATGAGGGTGCAACGCCTGTTTTTATTGATTGCGAATATGAAAGCTGGAATATGGATTACAAGGCACTTGAAAAGGCGTTTGAGATTTATCCCGACACAAAAGTTGTTTTGTGTGCAAACTTGTATTCAACAAGTGCCGACTACGACAAGATATCAGAAGTTTGTCAAAAACATTCTGCCATTCTGATTGAAGATGCTGCTGAAACACTTGGCGCAAAATTCAAAAACAAACAGACGGGCAGCTTCGGCAAGTATAATGCAATAAGTTTCAACGGAAACAAAATTATTACAGGTTCATCGGGTGGTATGTTTCTTACTGACAGCTATGAAGACGCATGTAAGGTTATGAAGTGGTCAACTCAATCCCAGGAAGACACCGCTTGGTATCAAAACGAAGAAATCGGATACAACTATCGTATGAGCAATGTTGTTGCGGGGGTTGTCAGAGGACAACTGCCGTATCTTGAAGAACATATAGCAAAAAAGAAAAAAATATACGAGCGATACAAGCAAGGATTTAAAAGACTTCCGTTAAAAATGAATCCGTATTATGAGAAAACAAGTGAACCGAATTTCTGGCTTTCATGTATTATCATTAACAAGGAGGCTATGTGCCGTCAGACGAGAAACGAAAGAGAAGCTTTTTATGAAAAAGAAGCGGGAAAAACTTGCCCGACTGAAATTTATGAAAAATTAGAAAAATATAATGTAGAAAGTCGTCCGTTGTGGAAGCCGATGCATCTGCAACCGCTGTTTAAAGACAACGATTTTGTGACGGCAGATGGGTTGTATGATTCTGATTGCAGAACAAAAATTACAGATGTCGGCTCTGATTTGTTTGACAGAGGGCTATGCCTTCCGAGTGATATAAAGATGACAGAGGAAGAACAAGATATTATCATTGAAATTATAAAATCCTGTTTTGAATAAAAGAATACAGTTGTTGTGTTGAGTGAGGAAATGTTTTATGTATGAAAAAATATTGAAGCGTGTGATTGATTTTCTGATATCATTTGTCGCTTTGATTGTTTTGTTGCCTGTGCTGTTGATTCTGACACTGACGGGTATAGTTGCAATGAGAGGCAATCCGTTTTTTATACAAAAACGACCCGGAAGAATTGACAAAAATACAGGGGAAGAAAAAATTTTTTCTTTGATAAAATTCAGAACGATGAAAAACCTCGGAGATGAAAACGGAGATTTGGTTGAGGACCAAAAGAGACTGAACCGTTACGGAAAATTTCTCAGAAACACTTCTCTTGACGAATTGCCTGAATTGATTAATATTTTTAAAGGTGATATGTCTTTTGTCGGGCCAAGACCGTTACTTGTGAAATATCTGCCTCTTTATTCTGAAGAACAACGTCACAGACACGATGTCAGACCCGGACTTACAGGATACGCACAAGCACACGGCAGAAACTCGATTACATGGGAAGAAAAATTTATAATGGATGTCTGGTACACTCGGAACATATCGTTTAAAACTGACTTGAAAATAATATCAGATACAATAAAAACCGTTTTGAGACAAGAGGGTATTGACTTCAATTCTTCAATGAAAGTTAAAGAATTTACAGGCAACAAAAATGATTAAAAATAATATTTATATAGTAAAATAAAAAACATAAAAAATAACTCGAAATATGTTCTTAAAGCATTGACATAAATCAAATACTATGATATAATAACAAAAATAAAATTGATCTTTAAATCGATAGAGAAAAATCGGTAAGATTGAAGAATGTAAGAAAATGTCAGGTTCAGTTTATTTGCTTTAATTTTCGTATAGTTCAAAGCCTTGCCGCTATCGACGGTAAGGCTTTTTTTGAGGAGGATTTTCAATGGAACAAAGATGCATACAGGCAAAAGCTTATATGAACGATTGCTTTGATTATTCATTTGTTTCAAAGGAAATATTGTCTTTACTTAAAAATTCTGAATATGCTATTTTTCCCGGCTTTTGTGATGTGCATGTGCATTTTCGTGAGCCGGGTTTTTCATACAAAGAAACAATACTTTCCGGTTCTCTTGCGGCTGCAAGGGGAGGTTATACAGCTGTTTGCACGATGCCGAATCTTAATCCTGTACCGGACAATCAGGAAAATGTGAAATGTCAGAAAGATATAATTGAGCGTGATGCTTTGGTTTCAGTTTATCCTTACGCTTCAATAACTGTTTCACAAAAAGGTGAAATTCTTTCGGATATGGAAAAAATTGCAGGAGATGTAATAGCATTTTCTGATGACGGAAAAGGAATTCAATCTGAGGAATTGATGAGAGAGGCAATGATTAAAGCAAAATCGCTGGGGAAAATTATTGTTGCTCATTGTGAAGACAATTCTTTGCTTCACGGCGGTTACATTCACAAAGGCGAATACGCAAAAGCTCATGGACACAAGGGTATCTGCAGTGAAAGTGAATATAAACCGATTGAACGTGACATTGCTCTGGCGAAGGAAACATCGTGTGCTTATCACGTTTGCCATATATCTTGCAAAGAAAGTGTTGAACTGATCAGAAAAGCAAAAGCTGACGGAGTTGATATAACTTGCGAAACAGCTCCGCATTATTTGTTGCTTGATGAAAATGATATTAAAGAAGACGGAAAATTCAAAATGAATCCTCCGTTGCGTTCAGAAGAAGACAGATTGGCTTTGATAGAAGGAATCAAAGACGGAACAATAGATATGATAGCGACTGACCACGCACCACACAGTGCAGAAGAAAAATCAAAGGGTTTAAAGGACAGCGCTTTCGGAATTGTAGGTCTTGAAACGGCATTTCCGTTAATGTACACATATCTTGTCAAAGAAAATGTTATATCAATGCAGAAACTTGTAGAATTGATGGCAATAAACCCAAGAAAAAGATTTAATATACCATTTACCAACGATTACACTGTCTGGGATTTGCACGAAAGTACAAACATAGACCCCCGTGAATTTTTGTCAAAGGGCAGAGCGACGCCGTTTGAGGGAGTGGAAGTTTTCGGGAAATGTTTAGTTACTGTTGCAAATGGCAAAGAAGTGTATAAAAATATATAAAAGTTAAGGAGAATTAACATGGCAAAAAGAACAGACATCAAAAAAGTGCTTATTATCGGTTCAGGCCCTATTATTATAGGCCAGGCGGCAGAATTTGACTATGCCGGTACTCAGGCTTGTCTGGCACTCAAAGAAGAAGGGTATGAAGTTATTCTTTGTAACTCAAATCCTGCAACTATTATGACAGATACTTCTATTGCAGACAAAGTTTATATGGAACCGCTTACTTTGGAATATATTGCAAAAATATTGCGCTACGAAAGACCTGACGCTATTGTTCCGGGAATTGGAGGACAGACAGGTCTTAACCTTGCCATGCAGCTTGAAAAGAAGGGTATTTTGAAAGAGTGTGAAGTTCAGTTGCTCGGAACATCAAGCGAAAGTATAGAACGTGCAGAAGACAGAGAACTCTTCAAAGAAATGTGCGAATCAATCGGTGAACCTGTTATACCGTCTGAAATAACTTATAGCATCGAAGAAGCAAAAACAGCGGCAAAAAATATTGGATATCCTGTTGTTCTGAGACCTGCATTTACGCTTGGCGGAACAGGTGGCGGTTTTGCAGCAAACGAAGAAGAACTTGTTGAAATCGGCGTTAATGCTTTTAAACTTTCTCCTGTTCATCAGGTGCTTATTGAAAAGAGTGTCAAAGGTTATAAAGAAATTGAATTTGAAGTTATGCGTGACTCAAATGACACAGCCATAACTATATGCGGAATGGAAAACATTGACCCTGTTGGTGTTCATACAGGTGACTCTGCTGTTGTTGCACCGATACTTTCTTTGAACGACCACGACCTTAAAATGCTCAATGACAGTGCAATCAAAATTATCAGAGAGCTTAAAATTGAAGGTGGTTGTAACGTTCAGTTTGCTCTCAACCCGAATTCAAGTGAATATTATCTTATAGAAGTTAATCCTCGTGTTTCACGTTCGTCAGCTCTTGCAAGTAAAGCAAGTGGATATCCTATAGCAAGAGTTACTGCAAAAATTGCTCTCGGAATGGCTCTTGAAGAAATACCTGTTGCAGGTGGCACAGCAGCAATTGAACCAAGACTTGACTATATCGTTGCAAAATTTCCACGTTTCCCGTTTGACAAGTTCACAGAAACTCCGAACACATTGGGCACTCAGATGAAAGCAACCGGTGAAGTTATGGGAATCGGTACAACATTGGAAGAATGTATACTCAAATCAGTAAGGTCGCTTGAAACAGGAGTTTGCCATTTGCATCTCGCAAAGTTTGATAGCTTCAGTGATGATGAAATTCTTGATTATGTAAAAACATTCAGAGCAGACAATCTTTTTGCAGTTGCAGAACTCATAAGACGAGGCATTACAATTGAAAAGATTCATGAAGTCACAGCAATAACAGAGTACTTCCTTTTGGCATTCAAGAGAATAATTGATATGGAAGAAAAGCTCAGAAAAGAAAAGAACGTTGAGATTCTCAAAGAAGCAAAAACAATGGGATTCTCTGACAAATATATTGCTGCTCTCTGGGGAGAAAAAGAGCTTGATGTTTATAACAGAAGAATTGAAAACAATATAACTCCTATATTCAAGATGGTAGACACCTTGCATACAGGTGAATATATTGCTTATCTTTATTCGACATATCAGGGACAAAACGAATCAATTCTTACTCAGAAACGTAAAATTATTGTTCTTGGTGCAGGACCTATCAGAATCGGACAAGGTGTTGAATTTGACTATTCAACAGTTCATGCTGTTCAGACAATAAAACGTGCAGGATATGAAGCAATAATCATAAACAATAACCCTGAAACAGTTTCAACCGACTATACAACGGCTGATAAACTCTATTTTGAACCGTTGACAGTTGAAGATGTTATGGATATCATCAATTTTGAAAAACCGGAAGGCGTTATAGCTTCACTCGGTGGACAGACTGCTATTAACCTTGCTCAGCCGTTGATGGACAGAGGGGTAAAAATTATAGGTACAGATTGTCAGGCAATAGAAAGAGCTGAAAACCGTGACAGCTTTGAAAAAATATTGCTTGAACTCAATATTCCTCAGCCTAAGGGCAGAGCTGTTACAAAGATTGAAGACGGCGTTAAGGCAGCAAGTGATATTGGTTATCCTGTTCTTGTTCGTCCTTCATTTGTTCTTGGCGGAAGAGCAATGCAAATTGTTTCTAACGAAGAGCAGTTGCGTCATTATCTTAAAACAGCGGTTGAAATTGACGCAGACAAGCCTGTACTTGTTGACAAATATATTGAAGGAAAAGAAGTTGAAGTTGACGCAATTTGCGACGGTAGAGATGTATTTATTCCTGGTATTATGGAACTTGTTGAACGCACAGGTATCCACTCGGGAGACTCAATCAGTGTTTATCCGACTTTCAGCATTTCCGACAAAGTCAAGGGTACAATTTTGCAATATGCAAAGAGCCTCGGACTTGGTATTGGAATTGTAGGACTTTATAACATTCAGTTCATTGTTGATGACAATGAAAATGTATATATCATTGAAGTTAACCCACGTTCATCAAGAACGGTTCCGTTCTTGTCAAAATCAACAGGCTACAGCCTTGCAGATATTGCAACGGAAGTAATTCTCGGAAAGAGCTTGAAAGAACAGGGAATATTTGATATCTATCCTGAAGAAAAGAACCGTTATTATGTAAAAGTTCCTGTGTTCTCATTCAATAAGATTAAGGGACTTGATGCTTACTTGTCACCGGAAATGAAATCAACCGGTGAAGCAATCGGTTATGACGATAAGCTTAACCGTGCATTGTACAAAGCACTTCAGGCAGCAGGAACACATCTTCAGAATTATGGTACAGTATTTGTTACTGTTGCAGACAGGGACAAGCAGGAAGCACTTCCTCTTGTAGAACGTTTCTATAATCTTGGATTTAATATTCAGGCAACAATCGGTACAGCCACATTCCTGAAAGAAAACGGTATCCGTACTCACGTTCTTAAAAAACTCAGCGAAGACGAAGAAGAAATATCAAATGCAATCAGACAGGGTCACATTGCTTATGTTATAAACACTCGTGATGTGGGCGAAGTCGGACAAGCAAGTGACGGTATACAGATTCGTCGTCTTGCAACAGAAAACAATGTGACGATGTTTACTTCTCTTGATACAGTAAGAGTACTTCTTGATGTTCTGGAAGAAACTACTCTCACAATTTCAACAATTGATGCGTAA
>JAFOEP010000120.1 GCA_017380115.1 Clostridia bacterium
AATGACATCAACACCATTCATTGCTGCTATGTAAGAACCAATAATCTTTTTGATTTGATAATGTTGCATTTTTCTGGCAATTATTGCTCTGTTGTTTCCTTCGTTACCTGCAGCAATAAGGTCACGGTCATCGCTTGAAACACCTGAAATGCCGAATGAACCTGATTTTTTGTTCATAATAACATCAAGTTCTTTGAAAGAAAGGTTTTCCTTTTCTGCAAGATATCCTAGAATGGATGGGTCAATTGATCCACAGCGAGTACCCATCATAAGACCTTCAAGAGGAGTAAGTCCCATTGATGTGTCAATACATATACCATCTTTAACAGCAGTAATTGAACATCCGTTTCCGAGATGACAAGTTACCATTTTTATTCCATCAAGGTTTTCGAGTCCCATAACTTCAGCACATCTTCTGCTTACAAATTTATGAGATGTTCCGTGAGCACCATAACGACGGATTGCATGTTTTTCATAATATTCATAAGGGAGAGCATACATATACGCTTCTTCCGGCATTGTGCTGTGAAAAGTTGTGTCAAAAACAGCAACCTGAGGAACTTCTTTACCGAGAACTTCCTGACATGATTTGATACCAATAACGTGAACAGGGTTGTGAAGAGGAGCAAGAGCACCTAATTCATCAATCTTGTTAACAACGTCATCGTCGATAAGAACGCTTTCTTTAAAAATATTACCGCCTTGAACGATTCTGTGTCCTACAGCATCAATTTCAGACATACTTGAAATAACAGCATGTTCGCTTTTACAAATAGCAGAAATCATAGCTTCAACAGCTTCAGTATGAGTTGGCATTGGAGTTTCAACAACGAATTTTTCACCATCAAAAGAATTTCCTGATAAAACACCGTCAATTCCAATTCTTTCGCAGATACCTTTTGCCATAACTGTTTCGCTGTTCATATCAATAAGCTGATATTTAAGTGATGAACTTCCGCAATTTACAACAAGTACTTTCATTTTATACCTCCATATTTGTCTTGAAAAAATTACTATTTTATTATATACTATTAAAAACATTATTTCAAGTATATTTTTGTGTCAGGAGAAAAAAGATGAAAATTTCTGCTGTTATATCTGAATTTAATCCATTTCATAACGGTCATTTGCATCTGATTAATAAAGCAAGAGAATCGGGGAGCACACATATTGTCTCGATAATGAGTGGAAATTATGTTCAAAGAGGCGATTGTGCAGTTTATTCAAAATGGGATAGGGGAATGGTTGCAGTCAAAAACGGTGTTGATTTGGTTATTGAAATACCGACTGTATGGTCTGTTTCTTCAGCTTCTAATTTTGCTTTTGCCGGAGTTTCAATTGCAGAAAAATGTGGATGTATTGATGAATTGTTTTTTGGAAGTGAATGCAATGACATTTCTTCTTTAAAAAAAATTATTGCAATTATAAACAGCGATGAATACAAAGAAGAATTTAATAAAGTTTATATGAGTGGATTGTCTTATCCTTTATCAAGAAAAAAATCTTTTCAAAACCTGGGATATTCAGAATTATCTGAAATTTTGGACAATTCAAACGATATTCTTGCTGTGGAGTATATTTCTTCATTGAATAAGATTAAATCGAAAATAACGCCTGTTTCGTTCAAAAGAATAGGTGCTCATCATGATTGCGATGAGTATAATAACGTTAGCAATAGTGCTTCGTATATAAGAAATAAAATATTAAATGGTGAAATTCAAAATCAGTTTGAAATTCATAGGATAACAAATATTGAAAAAGCAATTTTAGTCAAGCTTAAATCTATGAATGCAGATGAGATAAAGAAAATCTGTGATATTGATGAGGGACTTGAAAATAGAATTATTAAAGCTGTTGAACAATATAATTGTTTAAAAGATGTTATTGAATATATAAAATCAAAACGTTATACGCTTTCAAGAATCAGAAGAATTATTATAAATTGTCTTCTTGATATCAAAAAAGACGATGTGTATTCAGATATTCCATATATAAAAGTTATTTGTTTCAATGAAAAAGGAAGAGAAATACTCAAAAAAATAAAAGACACAGCAACTCTTCCGATTATAATGAAATCTTCTGATGTTTACAAAACAAACGATAATCATGCCATTGAAATTTATAATAAAGAAATAGTTGCAAGTGATATTTATTCCTTGTGTTGCGATAAAAATGAATTATTTGCAAAAGAGCAAAAAAGCAACGCATTTCTGATATGAAATTATTGACAAAATGTCTGTATTGTATTAAAATAATTATATATAATTTTTATTGGGAGATGAGAAAATGAAAACTAAATTTTTTAAATTAATTATTTCTTTTGCTTTGTGCTTTGCAATTGCAATATCATGCACTTGCGTTTTCAATGCAGAAGAAGCAAACCAGGAAGCAAAAAAAGTCGATATTGTTTTTTGTATTGATACAACAGGTAAT
Organism: Clostridia bacterium; assembly: GCA_017380115.1. Taxonomy (GTDB): domain Bacteria; phylum Bacillota; class Clostridia; order Oscillospirales; family Acutalibacteraceae; genus SIG575. Next base: position 2,434 of record JAFOEP010000120.1, read on the forward strand.
TCAGCAAACAAAATTGATATTATTAAATCAACTTTAAAAGAAACATTGAATTCTCTTGATGCAACAAAAGCTGATTGCCAGTTTGCGTTTATACAATACAGAGATTTCACTCAAAAAACTTCTGCTTTTGATTTTTCATACAAAGTTGAGGATTTCTCAAATGATATTGAACAAATAAATAATTTTATTGACTCATTGTCATTATCTTATTATTCTAATAATAAAAATTGCTTGCTTTCTGCCTTAATAGATGGGAGCAATCAGCTCACATTCAGAGAGGATTCTGTTAAAGCTTTTGTAATTTTAGGACAAAATGAATTTTATGACCCTGAACCATATTCAGGTTATGATTTCAGTGAAATTATCAACAAATTTGACTTGTCTGTTAACGGCTACACTTTAAGCTGCGAATATAAGTTCTTTACTGTTAATTTGGGAACAAATGAAAATGTTGAAAAATATTACAAATATTTTTCAGACTATAGCGGTGGAAAATATTACAGCGTTTCAAGTGATGATGAAAATTTTGAAAGCAATCTTTCAGATACCGTTAAATTTATTTTAAATGATGTGATAGATAATTACGGGTATGTTTCAGGGAACAATAAACTTCCGGTCGGAGAAATAGTTGAAGATATTTTGTCGTCCGTTCCGGAATTTTTAAAAGTCATGTTAAGGCCGGTTGTCAGAGTTATTGTTTTATTAGCTCAGTTTTTTAATTGGTAATTTTATAATAGAATTTGAAAGGGTATTCAGATGAACGTATTTGACGAGCTTAAAGAAAGAGGATTAATTGCTCAGATTACAAATGAGGAAAAAGTAAAAGATTTATTATTAAACGACAAAATCAAATTTTATATTGGATTTGATCCTACTGCTGATAGTTTACATGTCGGACATTTTGTTCAGATTATGGTTATGGCTCATATGCAAAGAGCAGGACACACTCCGATTGCTCTTTTTGGTGGCGGCACTGCAATGGTTGGTGACCCATCAGGTAAATCAGATATGAGAAAAATGATGACAACAGAAACAATAGACCATAATATTGCATGTTTCAACAAGCAGATGTCACGTCTTGTTGACTTTTCTGAGGGTAAAGCTATTATGGTTAATAATGGTGATTGGCTCAGAAACCTCAATTATATTGAATTCCTCCGTGATATTGGTGTTCATTTTTCTGTAAACAGAATGTTAGCAGCTGAGTGTTATAAACAAAGACTTGAAGGCGGATTAACATTCTTTGAAATGAACTATATGGTTATGCAAAGTTATGACTTTCTCGTTTTAGCTCGTGATTATGATTGTAAAATGGAACTTGGCGGAGACGACCAATGGAGCAACATCATTGGCGGTGTTGAATTGAACCGTAAAGTTGATAGCAGAGAAGTTTATGGTATGACATTTAATCTTTTGCTTACAAGTGAAGGAAAGAAAATGGGAAAAACTGAAAACGGCGCTGTCTGGCTTGACCCTGAAAAAACATCTCCTTATGATTTCTATCAATATTGGAGAAATGTTGATGATGCTGATGTTATCAAATGTCTTAAAATGCTCACATTTGTACCCGTTGAACAAATCAAAGAGTATGAAAAATTAGAAGGTAGTCAACTTAATCCTATCAAAGAGCTTCTTGCTTTTGAAGTTACAAAATTAATTCACGGTGAAGAAGAAGCTGTTAAATCTCAGAACGCTGCAAAGGCTTTGTTTGGTGGCGGAAGTGACTTGACAAATATGCCGAGCGTTGAAATTTCTGATGATGATTTTGAAGATGGAAAAGTCAGCATTGTTAAAATTATGGTTAAAGCTGAAATTGCTAAATCTAATGGTGATGCCAAGAAATTGATTCAACAGGGTGGAGTATCTGTTAATGGTGAAAAAATCACTGATATGTACGCTTCACTCACTGCAGATGATTTCAACAAAGATGAAGATGTTATACTGAAAAAAGGTAAAAAAGTATTTTATAAAATTATTAAATCTTAAATCTCAAAAAAATTACCCCGTTTGTATTATGTTACAAACGGGGTAATTTTTTTATTTTGAAATCATATCTTTCATTGAATATAATCCCGGCTTACAAGAAGTCAGATATTTTGCAGCATTAATTGATCCAGTTGCAAAAATTTGTTTTGAAGCAGCAGTATGAGTAATTTTAATTATCTCATCATCACCTGCAAAAATAACTTCATGTTCACCAACTATTGTTCCGCCTCTTACTGAATGAATGCCAATTTCATTATCAGTTCTTTTGGCTCTTTTTGAATGTCTGTCAAATTCATATTTCATTGAATTGTTGTAGACTTCATTAATAGAATCTGCAAGCATAAGAGCTGTGCCACTTGGAGAATCAACCTTTTGATTATGATGTAATTCAACAATTTCAACATCAAATTTTCTACCTAAAACTTCTGCAGCTTTTTGAGCGAGTTCAGAAATAAGATTAACACCAAGAGACATATTTGCTGTAAAAAATACAGGAATAATTTCAGATGCTGATTTAATGACATAAATCTGTTCATCTGATAATCCGGTAGTAGCAACAACAATAGGAGTTTTTGTTCTCTGAGCATATTTCATAATGTTGTCAAATGCTACAGGTAATGAAAAATCAATTATAACATCTGCTTCAACATTAATTTCATCAGGGGAGGAAACAACATTATAATCAAACTGTTTTGTTGTGTTGATATCAACTCCGCAAACAACTTCACAATCATCATAATTATCCATTATACTCTGTGAAATTACTTTGCCCATTTTTCCGTTACAACCATTTAAAATAATTCTGGTCATATTTTCACATCCTAAAAAATTTTAAATCAAGTTATATAATTTAAGAGTTTCTTCAAGTTTAGCTTTGTTGCTGTCTGTCATTTCACACAATGGAAGTCTGTAACCACCAACATCAAGACCCATCATATTTAATGCTTCTTTAACAGGGATAGGGTTAACATCCATAAACAAATCATTGCAAAGCTTTAAGTATTTAAGCTGAAGTTCAACGCTTTTCTTAACATCACCATCAACACCAAGTTGAGCAATATCATGAGTAACTTTTGGAACGACATTTGACAATACAGAAATTACACCTTTTGCACCCATAGCAACAAATGATGCGATCTGGTCATCATTACCGCTGTAAACGTCAAGATTATCTCCGCAAAGAGAAATAGTTTTTGCAAGTGCTGAAATATCACCGTTTGCTTCTTTTGTAGCTATAATGTTGTCGTGCTTGCAAAGAATAGAATATGTTTCAGGTTCAATGTTTACGCCTGTTCTTGATGGAACATTATAAAGAATGATAGGAGCTTCTACTCTATCAGCAATATATGTAAAATGTTCAATAAGGCCTTTTTGAGATGTTTTATTGTAATATGGAGTTACCATCAATAAAGCATCAGAACCGGCTTTTTTACATTCACTTGCAAGTTCAACGTTATATTTTGTGTCGTTACTACCGCATCCTGCGATAACAGGAACTCTTTTGTCAACAAATTCAACACCGCGTTTAATAACTTCGATGTGTTCTTCTGTTGAGAGAGTAGCAGCTTCACCAGTTGTACCTGCAACGATAATAGCGTCTGTTGAGTTTTCAATTTGTCTATCAATTAATTCTTTAAAACGATCATAATTTACTGTTCCGTCAGCGTTAAATGGAGTAACAATAGCAACTCCGGCGCCTGTAAATAATGTTTTTTTCATTAAAAAGTACCTCTCTATCTTATGAATTAATCCATATATCCTTCTGCACAAAGAAGTTCAGCCATTAAAACTGCACCGCCGGCAGCACCTCTTAATGTGTTATGTGAAAGACATACAAATTTATAATCAAACTGACTGTCTTCTCTTAATCTACCGATTGAAATTGCCATACCGTTTTCTAAATCTCTGTTAAGTTTAGGCTGTGGCATATTATCTTCTTCAAAATAGTTAAGGAAATGCTTTGGAGCGCTTGGAAGTTCAAGTTCCTGAGCTCTGCCTGCATAGTTTTTCCAAATGTTGAGAATTTCTTCTTTAGTAGGTTTCTTTTCAAATCTTGCAAAAACTGCACCCATATGACCATCAGAAACAGGAACTCTGATACATTGAGCAGTAAAGTTAGGAGTTTTTGCATCTTCTATTACGCTGCCATTAATTTTACCCCAGATTTTAAGAGGTTCTTTTTCACTCTTTTCTTCTTCTCCGCCGATAAAAGGAATAACATTATCAACGATTTCCGGGAAAGATTCAAAAGTTTTACCTGCACCTGAAATAGCCTGATATGTACATACAACAACATCTTTAACACCAAATTCTTTGTGCAGAGGGAAAAGTGCAGGAACATAACCTTGAAGAGAACAGTTAGGTTTAACTGCAATAAATCCACGTTTTGTTCCAAGTCTTTTTCTCTGTTCAGGAATAATTTTTGCATGATCTGCATTCAATTCAGGAAGAATCATCGGAACATCGTCTGTGTGTCTGTGAGCGCTGTTGTTTGAAACAACAGGACATTCAGCTTTTGCATATCTTTCTTCAAGAGCTTTTATTTCATCTTTATTCATATCAACTGCACAGAAAACAAAATCAACCATTCCAGCAATTTTTTCTACATCGTCAGTTGCGTTAAGAATAATCATATCTTTCATTGATTCAGGCATCGGTTTTGCCATAAGCCATTTTTTTATAGCATCTTTATATGGTTTTCCTGCTGAACGAGGACTAGCTGCCAAAGCAACAACATTAAACCAAGGATGATTTTCAAGCAATGTTGCAAATCTCTGTCCGACCATTCCTGTTGCGCCGATAATTCCGACATTATATTTTTTCATAACATTACCTCCGATTATTAAAAACCATATTGCAAAAATCATTAAATAATGATATCATATAGATATTATTTGACTTGTTTTACAACAATTGATTTTTATAATAAAATTATAGTTTATATAATACCATTTTAAAGGTCTGATGTCAAATTTTTTTGCATTTTCTGTATATTGATGAGGATTTGTTATGAATAAGAAAGATTTTTATTACAATTTACCCGATGAATTGATTGCACAGCATCCAAGTGAGAAACGAGATTCATCAAAATTAATGGTTTTATCTAAGAAAAACAATGTAATCGAACATAAATCTTTTTATGAGATGATTGACTATCTTGATGAAGGTGATTGCCTTGTTCTAAACAACACAAGAGTATTACCTGCAAGACTTTTTGGCGTCAAAAAAGGTACAGGTGCAAATGTAGAATTTTTGCTTTTAAATGAAATTGAGGATGATGTATGGGAATGTATTACAGGCCCGGGCAGACGTGCAAAACCAGGAACAGAATTTGTTTTCGGTGATGGTTTGCTTAAAGCTGAAATCATTGATGTACTTGATGGCGGAAACAGAAAAGTCAGGTTCATATATGATGGAAACTTCTTTGAAATTCTTGATAAAATCGGTAATATGCCATTACCACCATACATAAAAGAAAAACTTGAAGATAAAGAAAGATATCAGACTGTATATTCAGAGAAACTTGGTTCTGCTGCTGCACCAACTGCAGGACTTCATTTTACAAATGAACTTCTTTCTAAAATCAAAGAAAAAGGTGTTAAAGTTTGTTTTGTAACACTTCATGTCGGTCTTGGTACATTCAGACCTGTCAAAGAAGATGATATTTTGAAGCATAAAATGCACAGTGAACATTATTATCTTCCGAAAGAAACTGCTGATATAATAAATGAAACACATAAAAATAATAAAAAAATAATAGCTGTTGGTACAACTTGTTGCAGAACACTTGAATCTGTAGCAACATTTAAAGGTAAAATATGTGAAGATGAGGGATGGACCGATATTTTTATTTATCCCGGATATGAGTTCAAATGCATTGACGGACTCATCACAAATTTCCATTTACCTGAAAGCAC
>JAFOEP010000121.1 GCA_017380115.1 Clostridia bacterium
ATATTAAAAAATAATATTTAAAATGAATAAAAGCTCCGATATGCGTTAGCACGTCGGAGCTTTTTGTTGTATAAATTTTTCAGCAAAATATTGTTGCTTTTAATTCTGATTCTGATATGAGCCGTCTAAAATTTCCTGCCACCACTGTTCATTGTCTTTGTACCACTGCAAAGTCATTCTGATGCCCGTTTCAAAATCTGTTTCAGGATACCAGCCAAGCTCATCCTTGATTTTTTGCGGGTCAATGGCATATCTCATATCGTGTCCGGGTCTGTCGGTGACGTAAGTTATGAGGTCTTCTCCTTTTCCGAGAGTCTTTAAAATGGTTTTGACAACGGTGAGATTGTTTTTCTCGTTGTGACCACCGATATTATATACTTCGCCGATGGTACCATTGTGGATAATCATATCAATTGCTTTACAATGGTCATCAACATAAAGCCAATCCCTGACATTTGCACCTTCACCATAAACGGGCAGAGGTTTGTCGTTTGAAGCGTTAACAAACATAAGGGGAATAAGCTTTTCGGGGAACTGATAAGGACCATAGTTGTTCGAACATCTTGAAATTGTAACGGGAGTTTTGAATGTTCTGCAATATGCCTGACAAAGCAAATCTGCTGAAGCCTTTGATGCTGAATACGGAGAAGAAGCGTGAAGAGGAGTGGATTCCGTAAAGAACAAATCAGGCCTGTCAAGAGGCAAATCTCCGTAAACTTCGTCGGTTGAAACCTGATGATATCTTTTGATTTTAAATTCATTTGTTGCATCAAGCAAAACCTGGGTACCGATGATGTTTGTTTTCAAAAAAACAGAAGGATTTCTGATTGAACGGTCAACGTGACTTTCTGCCGCAAAATTGACAACCACATCAAAATTTTCTTCCTCAAAAATTTTAAAAACTTCTTCACGGTCTGTAATATCAGTTTTAGTGAAACGGAAATTTTCTTTTTCTAATAATGGCTTTAAAGTGTTGAGGTTACCGGCATAAGTAAGACTGTCCATACAAACAATCCTGTAATCAGGATGTTTTTTGAATATATAGAAAATAAAGTTGCTGCCGATGAAACCTGCTCCGCCTGTTACAAGTATATTTATAATAATCACCTTGCTTTAATTTATTAATTAATTATAACTCAAATAAAAATTATATACAATAGAAAAAATAAAATTTGTAATAATAACAAAAAATTTTTTAAAACTATTTACATTCAACAAGTAAAAATGGTATCATATAAGGTAATTAGAAAATTTTTGTGGGAGGGATAATATGGTATTTTCAAGCTTAGTGTTTTTGTGCATTTTTTTGCCGGTTGTACTTGTGGTTTACAACCTGTCAAAAAGCATAACCTTTAAAAATATTGTTCTTCTCGTTGCGTCTTTGGTTTTTTATGCATGGGGTGAACCGAAGTGGATAGTGGTTATGATAATCACGTCATTTGTTGACTTTGTTGCAGGAAAGCTTATTGATAAATATAAAGGCACAAAAAAAGCGAAATTATTTTTGGCTTTATCTATAATATTAACTCTCGGTGCGTTGATAGTTTTCAAATATATGAACTTTCTGACGCACAACCTTAATTTGTTGCCGTTTGTCAACGTTAAAGAAACATCAATTGCGTTGCCGATAGGAATTTCGTTCTATACTTTCCAGGTGATGAGTTATGTTGTTGATGTTTATACAGGAAAAGTAGAAGTTCAGAAGAAATATTATAAACTGTTGTTGTATGTTTCAATGTTCCCTCAGCTTATTGCGGGACCCATTGTCAGATATTCTACAATCAGCGAAGAAATAGAAAACAGAAAAGTAAGTCTGGAACAATTTTCAGACGGGATAACAAGATTTGTTGCAGGACTTGCAAAAAAAGTTATTCTTGCAAACTATCTCGGCTTGTTGGTTGACTCAACAATCGGAGGGGAAATGAAATCTCTTTCATGCCTTGGGGCGTGGACGGGATTGATTGCTTATTTCTTCCAGATTTATTTTGATTTTTCGGGATATTCAGATATGGCAATCGGAATGGGGAAAATGTTAGGATTCAACTTCCTTGAAAACTTTGACTATCCGTATACTGCAAGGTCAATTACAAGCTTCTGGAGAAAATGGCATATCAGTCTCAGTTCGTTTTTCAGAGATTATGTTTATATACCACTTGGAGGAAACAGACGTTTTCAGTTGAGAAATATGTTTGTAGTCTGGGTGCTGACAGGATTCTGGCACGGAGCAAGCTGGAACTTTATAATATGGGGCTTTTACTATTTTGTTCTTCTTGCAGCAGAAAAATATATTTTTAAAAACAAAC
>JAFOEP010000122.1 GCA_017380115.1 Clostridia bacterium
CTATCCCTTTTTGATCAGGACCTCTTCTTCCAAGAACATTTTGCATATTAATAAAAATATCATTGTCTTGAGAAACGTTTCTATCAAATCCTATTTCTCCGGCTATACCACACATACTATCACCTCATTTTTATCCTATGAAGTAAAATGATAATTGTTACAAAGTGACGAATTAATAAAAATGTGTCATATTGTAATAAAATTAGCATATAATGTAATAAAATAGTTACGATTTGTAATACTTTTGAGATTTTTACAAAATGACAACAAAAATTGTGGTCAAAAAATTAGCCACCACAATATATTGTGGTTATCGAAAAACGGTAAATTTCTAAAATAGCAATATGTTTATAAAGTTTGTGCAAAATTAACAAAAAACAATATTAAAAATAATTGACACATTGAGCATATTAAACTATAATGCAAAAAAGCTTTGAAAGGTAATACCCTATGGGAGGAATTTCTATGTTAAAAAAAGAACAGAAGAAAAAATCACATATTAAGTTTAAAATAATTTTTTCAATAGCTATTTCATTGATTATTGTATCAACAATAGTTGTTGCTGCGGCATCTGACAAAAAATATACAGTATCAATTAATGATGGCGGAAACGTCGTTTCAATGGACACAACTATGACTGATATCACAGAAATATTGAATAGCTTTGAAATTGAAGTGGGTCCGGACGATTCAATTGATGCGTCATCTTTTATGCCGGGTGAAGGCGGAGAAATTATTATTAAAAGAGGATGCAATATAACAGTTAACGACCATGGCGAAAAGATTGAAGTTCTTGCAAGAGGAACAATTTATGAGGCTTTTGAAGAACTCGGTATCATAATGGACAGAAACGATATTGTTGATAAAAACATTTCCGAATATGTGCGTGAGGGAATGGTAATTAATATCGTAGACGGTGTTGAAATTAAAATTGTAAAAAATACAAAAGAAATGTTGTATGGTGTACCTGTCAACAGTACTGTTGAAGAAGCATTAAATTATGTCGGAATTGAAATGGGTGCAGATGACGAATTGTCAGTTGATAAAAATCAAAAAGTCAATAGAAATATGACTGTTGAAATTTTTGAAGTAGAATATAAAGAAAGTACAGCAGTTAAAGAAATTGAATTTAAAACTGTTGAGAAGAAATCTACAGAAATTGGTGTAGGTAAAAAGAAAGTGACACAGGAAGGTGTCAACGGCAAAAAAGAAGTTACCTATACTGAAAAATATATTAACGGTAAATTCGACAAAAGAACAGTTGCTTCCGAGAGAGTAATGATAGAGGCAAAAGACAAAATTGTTCTTGTCGGAGTTGAGAAAGCTACAACTAAGGCAGTAAACGCAATGGCAACTGTCAAAAATACAAGCTCATCAACAACTAAAAAAGCAACAACAACTAAAAAAGCAACAACAACTAAAAAAGCAACAACAACTAAAAAGGCAACAACAATAAAAACAACAACAAAAGCAAATTTAAACTCATCAATCAAGACAATTTCAAACTTTACTTTGCCAAGCAAGTATACTTTGAATTCATCAAAAGTACCTACAACATACAAGAAAAAGATGACAGGTTCTGCAACGGCATATTATGGCGGAACATCAACATCAATCGGCAAAAAGCCACAACCGGGATATATTGCTGTCAATCCGAAAATCATTCCTTACGGAACTGAGATGTGGATTGTGTCAAACGACGGCAAATATATTTACGGCTACGCAATAGCTGCTGATACAGGTGGATTTATATATTCGGGAACAACTATTGCCGATTTGTATTTCAACACGTATAATGAATGTATCAACTTCGGAAGAAGAAACATTACAATTTATATTTTATAGTAAAACTAAAAGGGGACTGTTTTTGCAGTCCCCTTTGTTATATTATATTTTACAGATTATTGAAGCAGAATTTATTAAATTCACCGTCATCACAGTCGGAAGATTCTTCAATCTGAGAAACCTTGTCGCATAACACATAAAGGTCATCAAGCGTTTTGAGTTTACCGATTTCATTTCTGAACTGAGCCGCACCACGCACACCTTTGATATACCATGCTGAATGCTTTCTGGCTTCTCTCATCCCGATATAATCGCCCTTGTATTCACAAAGCTTTTCAATATGATGTTTAAGTACATTTATTCTTTCTTTTATAGACGGTTGAGTGAATTTACTTTTGTCTTTAAGATACATATTAATTTCGGTAAAAATCCAAGGTTTTCCGAGTGCACCTCTGCCTACCATAATTGCGTCGCAGGAGGTTAATTTAATCATTTTTTCGGCGTCTTCACCACATTTGATGTCACCGTTGCCGATGACGGGAATTCTGACAGCTTCTTTTACTTTTCTGATTGTTTCATAATCAATACCGGGTGCATATTTTTGTTCCTTTGTTCTTCCGTGAACGCATATAGCTGATGCACCTGCGTTTTCAAGCATTTTTGCCATAAGTGGAGCGTTGATACTTTCGCTGTCCCAGCCTGTTCTCATTTTAACCGTAACCGGAATGCTGACAGCATTGACAACAGCCTGAGTTATTGATGCTGCAAGTTCAGGATTTTTCATCAGGCTTGAACCACCACCGTTTGAAGCAATTTTCGGAGCAGGACACCCCATATTGATGTCAATGGCGTCGGGAGAATATTTCAAAGCTATTTGTGCTGCTCTTGCCATAATCTCGGGCTCATCACCGAAAAGCTGGATAGAAGTCGGTCGCTCATTGTCAGAAACAAAAATCAACTCGGTAGTTTTTTTGTCGCTCATAACAAGAGCTTTTGAGCTGACCATTTCAG
>JAFOEP010000010.1 GCA_017380115.1 Clostridia bacterium
CCCTAATGTATCTATTTTTGTTGACGATATACATGATAATGTTATTGAATATAACAAGGCAAACAAAGACAATCCTATTAAAATGGATTATAATCCCGGGTCATCAAATTCCTGGTTAATTAGCTTGCTTCCTACAGTTTTAATGATAGTTGTTCTTGTGGCTTTAATGATGTTTATGGTCAAAAGAATGAATCAGTCTGTAAACGGTGAAATGAACCGAACATTAGGTTTCGGAAAAGCAAGAGTTAACGTTGCAAAAGATGAAGACAGAAAGAAAACAACTTTTAAAAACGTTGCTGGAGCTGATGAGGAAAAAGAAGAACTCGTTGAAATTGTTGAGTTCTTGAAAAATCCTAAGAAATTCAATGATTTGGGTGCAAGAATACCAAAAGGCATTTTGCTTGTCGGACCTCCCGGAACCGGTAAAACACTCCTTGCAAGAGCTGTAGCTGGTGAAGCAGATGTACCGTTCTTTTCTATTTCCGGCTCTGATTTTGTTGAAATGTATGTTGGTGTAGGTGCATCAAGGGTAAGAGACCTTTTTTCTCAGGCAAAAAAGAATTCACCTTCAATTATATTTATTGATGAAATTGATGCTGTTGGACGTCATAGAGGTGCCGGTATGGGCGGCGGACATGATGAAAGAGAGCAGACACTTAACCAGATGCTTGTTGAAATGGATGGCTTTGGAGTGAATGAGGGCGTCATTATTATTGCTGCAACAAACCGTCCTGACATTCTTGACCCTGCGCTTTTGAGACCGGGTAGATTTGACAGACAAATAACTGTTGGCAGACCTGACGTTAAAGGCAGAAAAGAAATTCTTGAAGTTCATTCTAAAAATAAACCTCTTGCACCTGATGTAGACCTTGAAAAGATTGCATTGTCTACTGCCGGATTTACAGGTGCAGACCTTGAAAATCTTCTTAATGAAGCAGCACTTCTTGCAGGTAGAAGCGACAAAAAAGCTATTACTCAAAAAGAAATTGAAGAAGCAACAATTAAAGTAGTTGTAGGAACAGAAAAGAAATCACATAAAATTTCTGAAAAAGAAAAGCGTCTCGTTTCTTATCACGAAGCTGGTCACGCCGTATCAACTTACTATCTTGAAGGTCAGGATCCTGTTCATCAGATTTCAATTATTCCTCGTGGACAGGCAGGCGGTTACACAATGCATATTCCGACAGAGGACAAAAACTTTATTTCAAAGAAAGATATGCTTGACCAGATTGTTGTGTTACTTGGTGGTCGTGTTGCTGAAAAAATTGTACTTGGAGATATTTCCAGTGGTGCTTCAAATGATATTGAAAGAGCAACATCAATTGCACGTAATATGGTGATGAAATATGGTATGAGCGATAAACTTGGACCTATTTCATTTGGTTCAGGACACGAAGAAGTTTTCCTTGGAAGAGATTATGGCCAGACAAGAAACTATTCAGAAAATATTGCTGCTCAAATTGATGAAGAAATGGATTCAATTATCAATGGAGCATATAAGAGAACTGAAAGCATTTTGACTGAGCATATTGACAAGCTTCACAAAGTTGCCGAAGTTTTGATGAATAAAGAAAAAATTGATGGCAAGGAATTCAAAAAACTTATGCTTGATGAGGATGAAGCAGAAGAAGTTGAAATTAATGAAAATAATAGTGAAGAAACAAGTAAAGAAGAATAAAAAAATCCCTGATGTAAAATTTTTTGCATCAGGGAATTTTTGTTATTATAATAGTACTACTTTGTTGACATGGATTTTAAAATGATGTAAAATTAAATATATTAATTATTTAAAAAAATACACTAAAACTTAAAATTTAACAATATGTTAATGATAATTCATTGGTTTTGTTATAAAATATATTCGTAAATAAAAGGAGCTTTTATATGTTCGGATATATAAAAATACATAAAAGTGAATTAAAAATAAAAGAATATGAACAATATAAGGGGTTGTATTGTTCTCTGTGTAAACAGTTGGGAAAAGACTACGGTCTTTTAAGCAGGTTTACTCTTAATTATGATTTTACTTTTCTTTTGCTGATCAGATTGGCATTATCTCAGAAACAATGTTCATTTTCGAATTCACATTGTTCTTTTAATCCAAGAAAAAAATGCTTTTGTATAGAAAAAGATAATGATGAATTAAAATATTCATCAGCTGTTTCTATTATGGTTTTGTATCATAAGTTAAGAGACAACTTGTCAGATGATAGTGTTATTAAAAAGATACCAATTTTGTTTGTATATCCGTTTTTTAAACTAAAATATAATAAAGCAAAAAAACTTTATC